>JAABRE010000048.1 GCA_011391125.1 Synechococcales cyanobacterium S06 | reverse complement strand
ATTAGTTGAATTAGGTGTTTCTCTCAACTCTTCACAATACAGACATAATTATTTTGCTCACTGTGGATACTGTGTCACATAGTTACGCAAAACGCTGTATGTAGTTATTAAACCTCTTTTAGCTAAATTGATTCCCACTATTAGCAGTAAAGTTGTCGCTAAACTGGCGGGAAAAGCTGGTGCAAAAGTGGCGACTAAAACCGGTGGAGTTATTGCTACTAAAATAGGAAGTGCATTTTTAGATACTACTATTGGTGTCGGTATTATTGTATGGGATGTCTGGGATATTCACCATACTGCTAACATCGAAAAACCAATTCTTAAAGCAAATTTGGCTAGTTATTTACAAGAAGTAAAAAATTCTCTTGTTAATAATCCTGAAACCGGAATTATGGCAACCATTGACAAAATTCAAGGGACAATTATTGATTCTCTTGGTTAAAACTGTTCTCCTAATTTTTCTGATCAAGATTGGGAGACTCATTTAGATAGACTTGCTGGCTTAATTTCTGATACAGGTACAGGTAATTCTACTTGATCTGCTTCTCGTTTTAATAGTAATTTATCTACCGAGATTTTTGCAGTCCTAAGTATTACTATTGGTGCAAAATTATCCAGCAGATTAAATATTCTCAATTAAATTTAAGAGCAAAAATGCCACAAATAAAACTTATATTCTCTCAAGATGAAAAAGGGAAAGTTCCGCTTCTAGAATGGCTTGATCAACTTCCTAATAAAGTACAAACTAAATGTTTTATTAAATTAGAAAGGTTATCACTATTTGGCCATGAATTAAGAAGACCAGAAGCTGACTTTTTGAGGGATAAAATTTATGAATTGAGGGTTAGTTTTCAGGGAATTAATTATCGAATTCTTTATTTTTTCTCTCAAAATCAAGCTGTGATTATTTCTCACGGTATAATTAAAGAAAAACAAGTTTCTTCATCTGAAATTGATCAAGCAATTAAAAATAAAACTCAATTTGAACAAAATCCTAAATTACATAGTTATTCTCAGGAGTTAATATGAATAAGATAAAATCTACCTCCGATGGTTTAGAAATTCTTTATAATCGTTATTACCAAAATAATCCAGATCGTCAATTAGAATTAGAAAAAATGCGTCTTGATGATCAAGTATCCAGAGAAATTCTTAAACTAAAAGAATTACATAATTTATCGACTCAAGAATTAGCTAAATTAATTAATACTGACGAATCTATTATTGAGTCTTTAGAAAATGCTGATTATGAAGGTGATTCTTTTTTGATGTTAAATATTATTGCCACAGCTTTAAAAATGAAGGTTAATTTTCAATTAGTTTCTGCTTAATTTGTTAGTAAAATAATTTACCTAAATTAGTAAAAAATAAAGCATTAATTCTCTGGTAAGAAATCTTAAAACTCTCGTTTTGTCATACATAAATAACCTCGGAGAGTATCTTTTCTTTCCTTTTCCCTTTTAAGCCATTTTTACTAATAACATCTGCTTTTACTGGGAATAAATCACTTAAATAATATTGCATATCTACCAAATCTAATAAACTTGGTGGTTCTGTATAATTTATGAGAAGATTAATTTGGCTATTTTCGTTAATTTCACCTTTTATATAATCTCCAAAGATATTTTTCTTTGATTAAAGACTTTACTTGACTTAAAATAATTTTAAGATCTTCTAAGTTTTTCATGATCTATATTTTAGCTCTTTAAAAATTAATTATTTACTATTATTAATTAAATTAATTAAGTAATCAGTAATAAATAATAAAAACCTATACCTAAATAGGTTGTAAAAAATTGTTTTCACCAAACCCTTACTGTAGAGACGTTGCATGCAACGTCTCTACACAACTCATTGAGGACTGCTATATTACTTATTACCTTTTAACTTAATTAAAATCCCATGGTGTGGGCAACAACCTCTAAATTCGGCTCAATCCCCGATTTAAAGTGATTGTCGGTATTCGCCATGGCTGAATCAGGGTCTTTTAAACCGTTACCTGTTAAAACACAGACGATGGTGGCGTTATCTTTGACTTGCTCTTTTAGTTTCAATAATCCGGCTACTGATGCTGCGCTGGCTGGTTCGCAAAATACCCCTTCTCTACCCAACAAACGGTAGGCGTGTAATATTTCTTCATCGGTGACTGCGTTAAAGCTACCTTGACTTGCCTGTTCAACAGAAATCGCCTTTTCCCAGTTGGCTGGATTTCCAATTCTGATGGCGGTAGCTAGGGTGTCAGGGTGTGCGACGGGATGACCGACGACTAAAGGAGCAGATCCTGCTGCTTGAAACCCCATCATTCGGGGCAGGCGATCGCATTTTCCTATTTGATGATATTGGCAAAATCCCATCCAGTAAGCCGTTATATTGCCAGCATTGCCAACGGGAATACATAACCAATCTGGTGCATTTCCTAATTTATCGACAACCTCAAAGGCCGCCGTTTTTTGACCTTCTAGGCGATAGGGGTTAACGGAATTTACCAAAGTGACTGGGTAATTTTTCGCCAATGCCCGCACGATGTCTAAAGCTTGGTCAAAGTTGCCCTTAATGGCGAGGACTTCTGCACCGTAAACCAAGGCCTGAGCCAACTTGCCTAAAGCTACATAGCCATCGGGAATCAAGACAAAGGCTTTCATACCAGCGCGAAGAGCGTAGGCTGCGGCTGCGGCGGAGGTGTTGCCGGTACTAGCACAGATGACGGCTTCTGCACCTTCTTCTTTGGCTTTGGAAATGGCCATGGTCATTCCCCTGTCTTTAAAGCTTCCCGTGGGGTTGAGGCCGTCATATTTGACATAAACTTGCACTCCCCTGCCAATTTCTGCGGCGATGGACGGCACGGGGATTAAAGGTGTGTTACCTTCCTGTAAGGTAATCACAGGGGTGGTTTCAGTGACGGGCAAATAGGGGCGATAAGCTTCGATCAAACCCGGCCAATTCGCCACATAGCGAGGTGTATGGGGTATTGATTCTGAAGTTAGAATGTTAGATTTTGCGTTTTGTTTTTCGGTTGTCAATTCTTGATTAATCACAAACTACTCCTCTTATTTCAGAATCCATTACATAACATACATTGCTGAATGTATTTTACTAAACAATGTCTTTTTTTGATACTTTTTTTTGTTGCTAGTTTGGTCATTGATGATGGGATTAATTAATGGGTTGAATATAACTGTCCATATATTGATAGATAAAATGGGACTCTTGGGGGGTTAAATTAAGTTCTTTTCTCTTATCTTCGTCTCGTAAAATGATACTTTTTGCCCTCATATTTTGGAGGATTATAATTATTCGAATGGTACTTCTTTTAATTCCATATACTAATTGACCTGCGGTAGTTGTATATAATTTTTCGATTCGGTAAGTTTCGGCATATTTTTTAATTATACCGATTAATGGCTCTTTTTTGAGAATATTTTCCCAAGTTAATTCGGTTAAATTATCTCCTGTTTCTTGCTGATTTTCATTAGGAGTGCTTTCTTGTATATTTGTTATTTTTTCGGTAAGTTCACGATTTTGATTATCTAAGTATTCTACTTGTTTCTCTAAACTTTTTATCCTAGTTTCTAACTGATTATCAGGAGATTTTATTAATTCATATCTTGGTTTGTTCTGGGTTTCTTCTTTGATTTTTTGAAGTAAGTTTTGCGCAAATTCCCTTAGTTCATGCTCTATTTTTTGAGTTAATTTTTGTTCCAAATTTGCGGAAAATGTTTCTAACTCTTTTTTCGTCGATACTGTTTTTTCTAATAACAATTGTAAGGCTTCAAAACCACCGATTTTCTCTAAATCTTGGTCTAATTTAATAATATTTTCTTGAACTAATTTTAATTTATCAGCTAAGTTTTCATCTATTTCTTGATAATCATTTATTTGATTTTGAGTGCTTTTAATGTTATTTTCTATGTCAATTTTTTGGTTTTCTATATCTTTTAAAAATGGACTTATTTCCTGAATTTGTCTTAGTAATATTTGTAATTCTTGCTCACCTCCAATTTGTTTAATTAATTCATTTAAAGTTTCAATTTGTTTTATTTTATCGACAATTTTTTCTTGTTTTTCTGTTATGTTTTTCTCTTCTATTAACAATCCTTGATAGGTTTTCTCAAGGTTGTTAATAGTATTATTTAATGCTTGTAATTTACTGATTATATCAGTATCACTGGTGAATGTCATGGTTTTTAATTATTAATTGGTAATTGTTTCAAAAAATCGTCAATAAGAAGTTCTACTAAGTCTCCTTTTTGTTTTAATACTTTGGGAAAAGGTAAATCGATATCTGGTTCTATGTTTAAATACTGATATTTCATTCTAGCAGCTTCGTAAACTAATTTTCGCTTTTCTAAATCAGTGACAAGTTCTTGAATCAAAAATTCATGTCCATTTTGGTGAGCTAAATTGGCAGCATTCCATGATTTTCCTGCATATCTTAACAGTAAAATTTTAGCAATAGGTGTTTCTACTTGTTTTAAGGCTTTTTCTAACTCCTCTGGGTATTTTTTAAAGTGTTTTCCTAATTTGTTAAATAATTTTTGCGATAATTCCTTTAATATTTGGTTATCTTTGGCTATTTTAAAAATCATAATTATACAAGCAAAACTATCAAGTAAAGGGAGATTTTCTGACAGGTTGTTTAATTGATTATCCCTAATATTTTCATAGTCAAGATTAACTATTTCTTGGGCGTTATTTTCGAGATAATTAATCAATTCCCAAAAGGAAATATTTTCTTCTTCACATTCTTGACTTAAATGTATCTTGATTTCTTGACCTTGTAACCAGTTACTCCAATTTTCGCCATAATTTAAGGCGATTTTTTGTAATATTTGTTGAGTAGTTACAATATTAATACCTTGTTCAGAAACCTGCTGAATTAAGTCTTCTAAATTCGGGTTTTCTAAGAGGTTAAAATGTGCTGTTATTTGCTCTTCTGTTATTTGCTCGGTTAACCAGTTATACTCATTTTCTAATAGTAAAATTACGCTAAAATGTCTCGCTCTAGTTAAAGCAGTGTACCATTTATGAATTTCATGATTTGTGGGTTGTGCTTTTTGAAAAGCAAATAAGGAAACGTAAATTACAGCGTCAAATTCTTGACCTTTTGCTTGCACAATTGTTAATGATAATATCTCTTTTTTATAGGTGTCTATTTTCTCTTTAATTTGTTGATAATGGTCACTTTCTTGATTCACAATAAAGACAAATTTACTGTTATTTGTTTGCGTATTTTCTCTAATTAATTTGTCAATAAATGTTGTTAACCATTCTTGATTAACTTTAATTAATAAGGGTGCAATTCCTTCTTCAAAACAGATTTCTTCTGGATTACCTGGATCTAAATTGTGTTTACTATTTTTTGGTAGTTTATCTCGAAAAGCTTCTATTAAAATAAAACGGGCTGCTTTAGCTATTTGTATGGTATTTCTAAAGTTTTTTAAGGGTTGATTTTGTCCATGTCTTTCTCTATCTTGGTCTAATAATCTGTTATTTTTTTCTTTATCATTTTGATTGTTGTGATCATTTTTAATAAATTCATTGAGATAACTTTGGTCAAAATTTGCCCAAGAAAATCCAGAAATAGTAATTTCTTGATTAACATCTCCTAACATGACAAATGGTTGAGGAGATTCTTGGTTTTTCCCTAAGTATAAAAGTAGTCTCATTTGCTGCCAATATAAATCCTGTACTTCATCTATAATAAAGCTTATAGGTTTATCTTGACTAATTTTTTTTAGCTTTTTTAAAACGTTTTCTTTGTGGTCAAATGCGCGTTTTGCTTGGCTAATTATATCTCGATTTTCAAAGTTAAATGCTAGGGCTAATTTTTGTTGATCATAATACTTATTGAGATCATTTATACTGTTTTCATAACTTTCAGAAATCTTACCTTTTGCTGTTTGTATGTAACCATCATTTTGTCTTAATCCCAAGTGAAGATTATATAAATCTATTCCGTGTAAATGTGAGCTATTTTGTCTATTAATATATTGATTAATAATTTGATTAGCTTCAAATTTTGTTAAACAATCTTGCTTGTCTCCTGAAGCAAATTTAAAAAAGTTTTCTACTGTTACAATTGCTAATTCACTATTTTCTGTATCTAATAAATTAGTACAAATGGCAATTTCTTTGTTTAATTCTTTCGCTTTATTTTCCATTGTTTTAATGCCAAAATTTTGCAATGATTCTGTCGGCACTATTATTAAGGGATAAGATTCATGTTGTTTTAAGGTTTGTGTTGCTATTTGAAATGCTAAGGTTGTTTTTCCCGTCCCTGCCGCTCCTTGAATTTGATATATTTTAAAGTTATAACTATTAATATTACTGACAAATTTTAATTGTTCTTCGGTTAAACAAGGCGAAAATAAGTAGTTTCCTTTTGTTATATATTCCGTAATTTCTTCTGAGTTATTAAGCTGTGTTAATGGGATGCTAAAATAACGATTATGTAACTGATATTCCTGATTATTTTTAATCTCTAAATTTTCTAAATCTTCTTCACTAATTTTATCGGTTAAATATCTTGGTAATTTTTGATAAACTATATCTCTAGGTAAAAAACGATGAATTAAGACTATTTCTTGGGGTTTAGATGTCGCAGTAAATACTAAACGGAAATCTCCATGACGGTATCTCCAGACTGTCGGTTGATAATATTTTAGTCGTTTAATTTGCTTAATTTCATGATGTTTTAATTCGTGAAAAGAGTTAAATATCTTAGACAATTTATCGAGACATTGTTCCGCAAATTTAGTATATTGAGCGTAATCTTTTAAGGCTAAATCTGATAGGTAAAATAACATATTTTTCAATTCAATAGTGATTAGGTGCGTCACCATAAATAGTTAATCATTCTCTAAATAATTGCTCGGTGTGACGCACCCTACAATATTATTTGATTTATTATTTTAATAATAAGTAATACAGTTGACCTGTACCATTGATTATACCAGCTCGATCGCCTGCGACTGGTCCACTTCCCAAGAAAATATCGACTCTCCCTGGTCCTGTGATGGCACTTCCTGTATCTTGATCTAATACGAAACGGCTCACGTCCCCAATTTCTAAATTCTGGTCAGGTATGGCTGTTTGAATCAATGCCAGTGCGCCGGGGGGCATGATGCTTTTGTCAGTAGCGATGCTGCGATCGCCTGTGACGGGCACGCCAATGCTGCCCTGGGGAGGAGCACCGTTAGTTTCGCTAAAAAAGATGAAACGGTGATTACGGGAGAGATAATCGTCTAATTCCTGTGGTTTTTGCTCAAAATAGGCGAGAACTTTCGGTAATGTCAACCCTTCTCGCTCTATTTTGCCATCTTTGACCAGTTCGCCACCTATACTGCGATAAGGATAATTGGTGTGACCATCATAACCCACGGTCATGGTTGTACCATCTATCAAGTTCAATGTGGCTGAACCTTGGACATGGATTAAAAACGCTTCCATTCTATTCTTTAACCAGACAATTTCTTGACCGTTAACGGGACTTTTTTGCCCCAATAAACCGTCTTTTCCTTCTATTTGCGATCGGGTTAATTTCCTGATTTGAGTATAGTTATTGGGTCTTTTATACAGGGGATAACGATATTCCGAATTAGGAGTACGACTAGCACTATAAATAGGGGCAAAATAGCCTGTAAAATGAACAGTATTTTGGTTATCTTTACCCACAGATTGATAAAAAATAAACTCTTTTTTCACGGCAGTTTGTAACTCTAATGAATTATTAGAACTTAAGACTAATTCCCGAAAACGTAACAAGGAGCGACGTACTCTATCCCTAGTTATTCCCTTAACTGGATAGTTGGCATAAGCATTAATAGCACTTCGGGTATTGAGATAATTTAAACTATAATTTATGGCTGTTAATAAAGCCTTTTTATCGTTATTTTCGCCCCACAATTTGTCATCTTTACCGATATTATTATCTTGATTAATAATTTTAATTGGCTGTAAAGGTGAAGCATTTAAGATAAAATTGGGAGTGAATAAAGTTATTCCTAAACCTACAGATAAGCTCAATAAAGTTTTTTTGATCATTTTTTATCTTCCTAATTTATCAACAAGTAACAATTATTTTAACTATATTAGCGTGATTAGCCCTAAAGGCCAACAACGAACCGAGGTTGTTAACAAAATATTAACACAAAATAAATGTTAATATTTGGGTTTATTATTAACATTAACTTCTGAAATAATTAGCCTGCAAAAAGCAGGCTAAAAAGTGCTAAAATCGTTCTACACTACCCAGAAATACTGGCTCAACCCTAATTGCTACAACACTTGCCGGACGTAAGACCATATATTCACCCTGAATATTTTTGATGGGTACATTAATAAAATCCTTGGAATCACCTTTGGGAATTAATTCCCCACTGTACCATTTTTGAAATTCTTGAATGGTGGAAAAACGTACTTCTTCTTTGTGACCAGTGTTTAGAAAAATAAAAACTGCGTATTCGTCTGCTTTTCTTGGCATAATCAAATTTAATAACTATTTATCTTCTTATTATCCCCTAAATTTGTTAATTTATAACTTTTTTTACTTTTGTACATGATTAAGGTTACAATTTAACTATTAACTTATCGGCAAAAAAAATGTATCAATTGCACTCTTTAGAACAATCATTAAAACAATTTTTTGGTTATGATAAATTTCGGGAAGGCCAAAAAGAAATTATTGAGCAAGCTTTACAAAATCGGGATTTACTAATAATAATGCCCACGGGAGGAGGCAAATCTCTTTGTTTTCAATTACCAGCTTTATTAAAATCTGGAATTACCATAGTTATCTCTCCTTTAATTGCTTTAATGCAGGATCAAGTTGATACTTTAACTGATAATGGAATAGGTGCTACTTTTATTAATAGTACCCTAGAACCCGAAGAAATTTATCGTCGAGAATCCGCCATTTTAAATAATAAGATTAAACTGTTATATTTAGCTCCAGAAAGATTAATGTCGGAGCGATTTACTTCGTTTTTAGATAATCTGATTAATCAGGTGGGAGTGTCAGCTTTTGCCATTGATGAGGCCCATTGTATCTCGGAATGGGGTCATGATTTTCGCCCCGAATATCGACGAATTAAAGAATTACGGCAACGTTATCCCCAAATTCCTATTTCGGCTCTTACCGCAACGGCAACGAAAAGGGTACAACACGATATTATTACACAATTACAATTAAGAGAACCTGCTATTCATATTTCTAGTTTTAATCGTCCTAATTTATATTATGAAGTTAGGGAAAAAAATCGCCATAGTTATAACCAATTATTAAAGGAAATTCGTTTAGAAAAAGGTGCAGGAATTATCTATTGTATGAGTAGAAAAAGTGTAGATAATCTCGCTCTTAGATTACAAAATGATGGAATTAAAGCTTTACCTTATCATGCCGGATTAAGTGATCAAGAAAGGATTAATAACCAAAACAGTTTTATTCGAGATGATATTCAAGTCATGGTGGCAACAGTTGCCTTTGGAATGGGTATTAATAAACCAGATGTTCGGTTTGTTTTTCATTATGATTTACCGAAAAATATTGAGAGTTACTATCAGGAATCAGGTCGAGCTGGAAGGGATAGTGAACCTTCTAAATGTGTCGTATTTTTTAGTTTAAGTGATGTTAGTAAAATTAATTTCATTATTTCTCAAAAAGAGAATCAAGATGAACAAAGAATAGCTAAACAACAACTGGAAAAAATTATTGAATATTCTGAAGGTACGGAATGCAGGAGAAAGATTCAATTAAGTTATTTTGGAGAAAGATTTAAGGGAAATTGTGCTAATTGTGATAACTGTTTAAATCCATTAATTACTGAAGATTGGACTACGGAAGCTAAAAAGTTTTTATCTTGTGTTGCGCGAGTTAATCAAAGATTTGGCATGATGCATATTATTGATATTCTAAGGGGGGCTAAAAATCAGAAAATAGAAAAAAATGGACATCATTTATTATCGACTTATGGTATTGGTAAAGATAAAAGTATTGACCAATGGAAAAATCTAAGTAGAGCGTTATTGCACCAAGGATTAATGAATGAAACGACAGACGGTTATCGAATCTTAAAATTAAATAAATTAAGCTGGGAAGTATTCAGAGATGAACGTTCAGTAATTATTCCTATTAAGAAACAAGATATTAAACAAATTTTAGGTGAGTATAATGAGCGCCAAGCTGAAGCCGCTTTATTATTAGATAGACTCAAACAATTACGCAAATATATTGCTGATGCAAATAATATAGCTCCCTATGTGGTATTTCAAGATAATACCCTGAATTTATTCGCCTTATTACGACCTCAAAATATTAAAGAATTTTCAGAAATATCGGGAGTAAATTCCCATAAAGCTAGTCAATATGGGGATATATTTGTCTCAGAAATCAGGGCATTTTGCCAACAACAAGAATTACCCATAGCTTTACCTTCCGATAGTCAAATGGTAACCTTACAATTCTATCAACAGGGTTTAAATATAGCAGAAATTGCGGAAAAACGTGGTTTAACAATGGGGACAATTGCTTATCATTTAAGTGAATTAATTTTAATGAATCAACCAGTTAATATTAATGATTT
Organism: Synechococcales cyanobacterium S06; assembly: GCA_011391125.1. Taxonomy (GTDB): domain Bacteria; phylum Cyanobacteriota; class Cyanobacteriia; order Cyanobacteriales; family JAABRE01; genus JAABRE01. The sequence goes on along the minus strand of JAABRE010000048.1, from coordinate 29,054 downwards.
TGTTTCTGAAACTAAACAAAAAGAAATTCTCAAAATGATTAATAAATTAGGTGATTATTCATTAAAAACTTTACGAGAAAATTTAGGAGAAGATTACAGTTATGATGAATTAAAATTAGTCAGGGCTTGGCGACAGAAACAAAATAGATAAGGTTAAATTTTCTACTAAAATATTTGATTGAGAAAATTTTTTAAAGGGGTGAGATTTTCTGAATCTAAATCCCAAATTTCTCTATCTAAATAATTTCTATTTTCTTCTTTAATTTGAGCAGATTTTTGAGATGATAATAAGGCTTCTAAATAAGCGTAGATTTTCGCTTTTTTATTGGGTAAGGTATATTTTGTTTCCTGTTTACTGAGACACAATTGATATTGTTCAAAACAGTCTATAATTCCTTGATGTTTGGGATTAATAATCTGTGAAAGTAAGTCTTCTAAACAGCCATTATCACTGTTATTGGGAAAAAAGAAAGTTGCTATTTCTAAATTTAATTCATGGGCAATTTTAGCGATTAAATCTTGTTTTGTCTCTATATTATCATCCGCATCAAAAATTATCAAATTTTGACCACCAAAATCCTTAGTCTTTTCAATTTGATTTTTGAATTTACTAATATTTTGAAAACCATTAGTGGGAATTATCTTGACAATATTTGAGAATTCAGGATTTAAGAAATAAATTAAGTCAAATACAAATTTTTCGTCTGCTTTTCCTTCCACAAAAAGAGAATTCATTTTCCTATTTTCCTAATATTTTTTATCTAATTTCCACATTACTATTAATATGTGCTTCCAGTTCATCAAAATTGTAGTTATAACATTTATGTTCGTTATTATTTAACTTTTGAATAGATAATAACCTTAGATCATTGGGATCAAATTTATTTTTTTCTATTACTTGAATCAGAACTTTAATAGCCTCATAACTATGGGTTGAGAGAAATATTTGGACATTAAATTTATTAGAAGCTTCAATAATAGCTTTCCAGAGAATATAAAGAGCTTGATAATGTAAGCCATTTTCTATTTCATCTATTATTAGAAAACCATCTTTTAAAATTAATAAATGGGAAATTACTGCACAAGATTTTTTAAAACCATCTCCCATAAGATTAACAGGAATCATTTGTTCGATTCCAATATCAACATAAATTAAATTATTATGAGATAAAGCTATATCAACCACTTTAGGATCAATTTTTTTCAGGATTTCAATTAATTCTTGTTTCTTTTTTGTCCTTTGAATTTGATCAATTTTTTCGACTAAACTAGAATATAATGTTTTATTATTTAAAAATATTCCCCTTAAAGATTCCTGATATTTACCATCAATAGAAACCTGCATATTTAGTCGATCAATTTTTAATTCAGAATGATAATTTTCCTGATCATTTTTTTTCTGAAAATCAAAATTTAACCCGATCGCCTCTTTAAAAGTATTTGTACTTAAAGGCTCCTCATTAGTAAGATAATTTTTCTGCTCAATTTTGGTAATAATTTGATTAGAGAAAATAGGGGTAATTTTTAAATATCTTTCACCATCATGATCATCTCTACATTTTAAAGAAATAATATTTTCATAATTAAAATCTCTAAAATTAAAGCGAAAATCATTATTTTCAGAATGCGATAAATCTCTCAGATTATTAATTAGCAAAGATATTTGGGGATTAGAAATACCAAGTAATAAAAAAATCGACTCTAAAATAGTTGTTTTTCCACAATTATTTGGTCCCACAAAAACATTGATTTTACTCAAATCATTAATCTTTAATTCAGCAATACCTCGTAAATTTTTGATCTCAATAGTTTTAAACATATTTTCGATATAATAAATATTCAAAAAAGTTTATCCAATTATTATATATTAATAATTAACCATTAGTTAATGGAGATTCTAATCTTTGTTAAGATTGAAGTAAGTAACAAGCTGAAAGAATAAATTTGACTCTTAGTTTAGCTAACTTTAACTTTTAAAATAAAGTAGAAAATGCTATACTTAAAAAAAAATTAATCATTTTTTCCTATTATCAATTGTACTGTAATGTCAGAGCGAAAAATTACCATTTCAACTGCTAATATAGTCTTAATTATTGCCTGCGGTTTAACCTTAGTGTTATTGTGGCAATTAAGAAGTTTGCTACTCATTTTAATGATAGCTATTGTCATTGCTGCGACTTTAGCTCCTATTATTAATCGCGCTGAAAAATTGAAAATTCCCCGTTGGTTAGCGGTTATTTTAGTCTATCTTGGTTTGCTATCTATTTTAACAGGAATTGGCTTAATAATTGGACCAACTGTGATCCAACAAATTGAGAAATTAATTAACAAATTACCGAGTTATTTAGAAGTATTACAAATTGTTACTAAAGACTTAGTTATTCGCTTGGGAATAGATCAACCCGAAACCATTGAATTAATTAATAAGTTATTTAATGTGCAGGCAATTATTGCTTGGGGTTTTCGTTCTTCTCAAGAGTTATTAGTGCAATCTTATGGAGTAACAAGGGGGATTATTGGCGGAGTTTTAAGTATTATTTTATCCCTGTTTCTTTCCGGTTATTTACTATCAGGTTCAAAAACATTAATTGAGGGTATTGTAAGTTTATTTCCTAAACCTTGGGATGAAAAATTAGCGGCACAAATGCCCATAGTTAGTCTTAGAATGGGGGGTTATATTCAGGGAAGAATTGTAGTTTCTGGTATCCTCGCAATTGCGATTACTTTTGGCTTAAAATTTTTAGGTATTTCCGAGTTAGCTTTAGGTTTGGGAGCAATTGCCGGAATTACTAATTTAATTCCGTTTTTTGGACCAGTTATTGGTGCGATTCCTCCTTTAATTGTGGCAGTTTCTTTAGGAGGTTGGACATTTCTTTGGGTGTTATTACTGTTTGTAATTATCCAAAATGTTGAGACTTATATTTTAGATCCTTTACTGGTTGGTTCTTCAGTAAAAGTAACTCCTTTGTATCAATTATTAGCAGTATTAGGAGGTGCTCAAGTATTAGGAATTATTGGCGCTTTAATAGTACCTCCTTGGGTTGCTGGAGCTTCTGTTTTGCTAGAAAACCTTTATTTGCAACCCAAATTATTAGCAGAAAAAAGTAACGAATAAAATTTGTAGGGTGGGTAAAATGGCGAAAAATATCTTACGAAAACTAATAATATTAAATCCATTTTGCCCACCAAATACAGTTAAATTAATAATTTATAGGGTGGGTAAAATGGCGAAAAATCTTAACAAAAAACAGATAATATGTAGTCCATTTGGCCCCACCAATTATAGTTAAATTAATAATTGGTAGGGTGGGTAAAATGGCGAAAAATCTTATTAAAAACCCCCTGAGATTAATTCCTTTTTACTTATTTTGTATCTCATTTTCAATTAAAGTCAGAATTTGTAAAATATTCCTTGACTTGCTAGGATTTACAACAGATTCATTGCCCACATGAACATGATGGGGAAAGTTAGACAAATCAGGAAAATGTTCCACATTATCCCAGCGTTTTTTAAATTGTTGTTTATTTCCAGTCATCCATTGATAACGATAGCTTAAAGTAACTAAACGATTATCAATAACAGTAAAAGATTCAGCAATCTCTAAAAAATCTTCATTTTTTAAAATTAATCTAGCTCGGAAATAACCTCGATTAAATAATATTCTTTCATCTATAATTTGAAAAGAATCAATAATTAAACTGCTATTTAATTTGTATTTAATCATTTCAATGTAATTTTGAAGATTCATCTTAATTATGATTAAATTTTAATTCCTGTTGTCCTGATAACCACATTTCATAAAATACACTCCATTCAAAAAAATCTATATCATCTCCTAATTCACCAGTGTGAAACTTTTGATAAAAGTCTTGAGATGACATTTGATATTGAGTTTCATAACATTTTAATTTATTTTCTAAATCCAAAATTTGCTCATCAATATTATCTGACTCAGAATTTGCTTTTATTTCTGAGTTTATTTGTGAGTTTAACAAACTTCTTTCTTCTTTTGAAAGCGATAAAATAATTTGTGCGAGGGAATTAACTAATTGAGTGTTCATAAGTCTGTATTCTGATTAATTTTTGCCTCATAATTTAAGCATTTTTAACACTTTTATAGGGTAACTGTATCACAATTATATTAAAGTGTCAATTTATCGTAAATTATGAGTAGATAAAATGGCGAAAAATCTTAGCAAAAAACAGATAATATGTAGTCCATTTGGCCCCACCTCTATAATTGGTGGGCAATTGCGAATTATAATTTAAAATTGAGAACTAAATTAATCGCTGCAATTTCCCACCCTACAATATGCTTTAAATACGGGATTGAGTATAAAATGGGAGTTATTTTTTTCGACTAAACCTCGTCGTATTAAGGATTTTATTGCGGCTAAAAATTCACGGGGAATAATGTTTATCGGTTCATTTTGATTCGCTAACCAGTTAAGCGCCTTTTTTTCTAACTCAGATAAACGGTCAAAATGAGGGGTTATAATTGTTTCTAAGTCGTCTAAAAATACCTCTGAATGTTCACTTAAAAATAGGGAAACTTTACCGTTATAATAATCATTGATAGTATCGGCTATATTATTTAACCAGGTCGGATGTCCTTGATAAAGTGTTATTAATTCTGTCCATTTTTCCTCGTCTTTTAATCCTTTTTTCCTTAAGATTTCCTTGGCCTCCTCATTTAATCCTGTTAAATGTAGGGACAATCCCCCTGTGGTTGTCCCTTCCTTGGGTTGTTCCCAACTAATTAAGATTACACAACTTTGATGATTATTATTGGCGATTTGTTTAAAGAAGTTACTATAATCTTTATATTCTGTTAAATATTCCCCTGATAATTCTCCTATTTTAAAGATATTTTCTAGGTTATCAAAGATTAATAAACAGCGTAGTGATTGCAAATACTCTATTAGTTTAGTCCCTGTTTTTTCTTGGCCTAAAATTTGTTTAATTTCCGTTTTTAGGGTTTCAAATGTGCGTTTTTTATAGTTAAAACTTCGGTAAATAATATAATCAAATTGTTCTTTAATTTCTGAGATTAATTTAAGACTTAAAGCCGTTTTTCCCATTTCACTTAAACCATAAATTGTGATTAGTTTAGTCTTATTTTCTAGCCATTTTTTGATGGTATAAATGTCAGAAGGGCGATCGATATCATACTCTATTTCGGGTGCTTCTGTTAGGTCAATTATGGGGGATTGGTTTTTATTTTGGGGAGAAGGCGATCGCTTTTCTATGTCTTCTGAAGATTGGGTTTTTTCGGGACAAATATTTATATGACTATTAATATTACTACTAACAATAGGTGAAGAATTACCAAAATTATAGATAGTAGAAGGTGCTTTATTTTCTAAAATGGAGTGAACATTAGACTGTTTAATACCTTCTTCTTCAAAAACCTCGGAGAGAAGTTTCCATAACTTAGCTCCCTGTTCTTTGATATAATCTTGTTTATAAGGATTATTATGGGATGCTATTAGGGGATACTTTTGTCTCCTAAAAGTGCCTTCTAAGATTCTTTTTTGTAGTGTATCAAGATGTTTTCCTGTCTTAGCGAATACCTGTTCATCTGTCCATTGTGATAATTCTTGAATGTTCATAGAACATTATTTAATCTCAGTAAAATTATTTGTATTTTAACAGCAAAAACATACTTTTTGTCACTAAGAATTAAGTTTTGTAAACATTACCTAGATCACGGTACTAAAACTTACTAAAACCCACTAAAACCCACTAAATTAATTTTAGAAATTAGCTACTAAATGTTACTTTGATGCAATCATTTAAAACTAAAATAATCATTAAGTCTAAATATTTTATGAGGTAAAATATTAAAACTAAAACTTTTTTGGCAAGTCTCGTTAGTCTTGTAATGGTTAATGCTAGTATGATTCCGGTTTTTGCTAATCCAATTAGAGAACAGGAAACTAGCCAAAAACAAGAAAATTCTGTTATGTTAAAATCCACAACTCCTGATACTCAGGGTGCAGTGCAACTTATCCCAGTTAAGGATTATATCGCACTCAAAGGCGAAGCAAGTCTCAAAGGTAAAGAAATTTTAAATCCAACTTCATTTGGTAACAAAGAAGCTGATAAATTGGCTTTGAATTCGGAAGCTTTTGTAGTCCTTCCTGAAGGTCAAGCTCTTTCTTCTGAGGAATTAGAACAAATCGAAGGGGAAGCTTTGTGGTTTATGCCGGGTATCTACGGTGCAGGTAAAGGAGCACTTATTCACGGCGGTAAATGTTATCTTGGCTGGGCAAGCGACTGTACATTTAAAGGTTACGCTGTCGCCGCCGGAAAAGGAATAGTAAAAGCTTATTTACCGTGGACTGAAGCAGGGATATTGATTAGATTGTTTTGGTAGATCGTAGTAGATCGTAGGGTGTGTTAATCGGCGATAATTTTTTCATCCTTGGTATGGATGAAAAAATCCGATTAACGCACCACCTAAACTTTAAATAAGGTCAGATTCGCTTAAATTTGCTTGTTTCATAAGGCTTTTGAGCATTCCAATTTTCAAATCTTGATTACCGTGAATGGGTATAGAAATATTGAGATTATCTTTTTGAAAACGATAATAGACCTCTTGCGAAACTACGAAAAACTGTCATTCTGAGCGTCAGCGAAGAATCTCGGAGATTCTTCGCTAACGCTCAGAATGACAATTCTATTTTTTGAGTTTCGCAAGAGGTCTAATGACTCCCCTTGACCCCCGTATTAATTGCCAACCTTTTTTTGCAGTATTTCTGCTAATTTTTTCCCTGAGATTGCTTTCATATCGTTAGTTCCACTACTCGATCATTCAGGCTAATATTTTCGGGTTCATCCTCTGTGTACAAACTGATTACTTCTTTAAGATTTTCTAATACTTCTTCAATGGTTTCACCTTGGGTGTAACATCCCTGAAAAATTGGTACTTCAGCCCAATAGCCTCCTTCTTCGGCAGGATGAATTATTGCTTTTATTTTCATAATATGATGTTTTTGATAATACAAGTGTAGTTAATATCACCATAATCAAAAATTCCTTTTATGTCCAGAATATTTTTCTAAACTCAAAAATGAAGCAAAATTTTTTTCTCAGTTTAACTTTATTAGTCAATATGGGATTTATGGCTCTACCCATTGAAAGCAAAGCCATAACTCCCTACCGAGAAATGAGATTTCAGGGCTATCGTAGGGTGTGTTAATCGGCAATAATTTTGGCATCCACACCAAGGATGAAAAAATCCGATTAACGCACCACCTAAACTAATGGCTTGTTGTTGCGCTTTAGCGCTATCTTTGTGCGCTAAAGCGCAACAACGAACCTAATTTTAACTTTATTTTAAAAATGAATCAAGCTTTTTTTCTCAGCTTAACTTTATTCGTCAATATAGGATTTCTGGCTCTACCCGTTGAAAGCAAAGCCATAACTCCCTATCGGGATATCCGTTATCAAGGTGTAGTTGGCCAAACCAGTTATTACACCTGTGGTCCGGCGGCGATCGCCACCTTGCTTATTTATTACTACGGTATCGAAACCAGTGAAAAGGAAATCCTAGAATTGTCCCATCAAGCAATTAAAGATCGTGGTAAAAATCCTGAAGACGGAAAAGGCATTAATGCTTTGGCACTGCAACAAGCCTTGGCTGCCAAGGGAATTTCCGCTCAGGGAATGAAAATTTCACCTCAAAATTTAGCTGATTATTTTAACCGTGGTGGTGTGCCTTTAATTCTTCATGTGACAAATCCTCAACTTCATTATGTTTTAGCGGTGGGAATGTTCGGAGATTGGGTTGTCATTGCAGATCCTTCTTGGGGTCGTAAAATTATTCATCTTAATGACTTGATTAAGGAAAAGGGTTTTGAAGGTGTGGTTTTAATTCCGACCACTCCTCGTAGTTTATTAAAGCAAGTCAGACAAGAGCAAAATCAGACCCTTAATTGGGCAGAAAATCGTTTATATAGATTAGGTAAATGAAAAAAGCAATTGCAACCATAGTTTTTTCCTTCTTGGCTACTCCAGTGTTGGCTCAAGTTCCCATTGATCCCTTAAAATTGCCTGATAGTGAGGCTGGAAGTTACGTTTATACCTTGGGAATTGGTTATAGTCCTGATGGCCAACAAGAAGAATATATTGATTTTTCTGGTGAGCCTGCGAGTTTTACTTATCAGGAAAAACAGTTAAATTTAAGTTTTTCAGGGAGCTATAGTTTCAGTAAAAATATTAGTATCTATGGCAATATTATTCCTTATTTATTAATAAAAGAAGAAACTCAAAAGTTTGGAGATCAATCTAATACTAATACAGAAACTGAGACAGATATTAGTGGAGATTTATCTTTAGAATATCATTTTGCACCTAACAAAGTGTTAGATCCGAGATTAGCTATTGGGGTTTCTTATCCTTGGGGCGTTAATGTTCAAACATCAGCAACCTTATTAAAAGATCCCGTAATTTTACTAGGTTCTTTAGGTTATAATCGGTCATTAGAATTTGATGAAGATGCGATTGCTTTTGGTATAGGTGCAGGTTTTATAGCTAATGAACATATTAATTTTAGTGCCACTGCTAGTCATATTATTCCTTTAGAAAAGGCAAGTTTTTCCACTACTTCTCTTTCCTTTCGTACGGGTTATACTTTGAATCAAAAAAGTGGCTCAGAACTAGGTTTTAAAACTATTTTAAGTGTCAATGGTAGAGATACAAGAGTGGGTTTTTCCTTAGAATATGGAGGTCGTGGTCGTTTCGGCAATATTGATAAGAATTCGGAAATTGATAATAACGAAAATATTTAACTCTAGTTTGTAGGGTGTGTCACATTATTAAGATAATGATTCAAGTAATAACTTGTCTGTGTGACACACCCTACTTATTTAATAGGGGTACATTATTAAAATAATGATTCAAGAAATAACTTGTCTGTGTGACACACCTTACCAATTAAAAGGTAAAATAGCAAATAATCTGATTAAAAAACGATTAGATTAAGTCTATTTTACCTTGCTAATCTTATAATAAAATAAACACTTAAATACTCATAGATAGTTTACTTCTAAAAGGAGTTTTTACAATGCCCCAAACTTTAAAAGCAATATACCAAAATGGTGCGTTCATACTCCAAACACCCTGTAATTTTCCTGAAGGCCTTGAGGTGGAGCTTGAGGTGCAATCACCTCAAGTGATTCCTCCTCCAATTTCTGATCTTAATGCTAGGCAAAATTTTCTCAAATCATTAGTTGAGCGAATGCAACAAAATCCAATTCCTGTTAATGCTCCTCAATTTACAAGGGATATGTTACATGAACGCTGTTGATACAAATATTTTAATTTACATTAATGATCCCCGTGATTTAGTTAAACAAGCAATCGCCGTTTCTTTGGTGTCTGGTTTGACAGATGGGGTGTTAATTTGGCAAGTTGCGTGTGAGTATTTAGCCGCAAGCCGCAAGCTAGAATCTTTAGGATATAATCGAGCTCAAGCATACCAATATATTCGAGATTTACAACAAGTTTGGTACACGGCCTTGCCAACTTGGGCCGTTATTGATCGTGCTGAAGTTTTGATGAATCGTTTTAGTCTATCTCATTGGGATTCAATGATAGTTGCAGCCTGCTTAGAGGCAAATGTTCAAACCCTCTATACAGAAGATTTTGGTTACATAGCCATTGATGGTCTCAAAATTGTCAATCCTTTCAAAAACCCCTAGTTTGTCGGGTGCGTCACATTATTAAAATAATGATTCAAGTAATAAGTTGTCTGTGTGACCCACCCTACTTATTTAATAGCGGCACATTATTAAAATAATGATTTAAGCAATAAGTTTTCTGTGTGACACACCTTAGCAATTAAAAGGTAAAATAGCGAATAATCTGATTAAAAACCAATTAGATTTTGCGCTGTTTTATTAACCTTACAGACTCCCAGTGTTGAGTTCAGCAAAAGTTCGCTATTATACTCTAAAATAGACAATATATGATCTAAATCTAACAACTCAAACTGACATCTTTGCTATGAAGAATATGATTTGGCCCGTAGTTATAGAGAAAGATGAAGAAGGGTATTTTGCTTTTTGTCCTTCTCTTCAAGGTTGTTGCACACAAGCGGATTCTTATGAAGAGATTCTCGAAAATATCAAAGATGCTATTTCTTTACATATTGAGGATCGTCTCCTCAGTGGTGAAGATTTGCCCAAGATAGGACAAATCAGTTTGACATCGGTGGAGGTTAGTGCTTGAGTAGCAAGTTTCCTAGAGTAAAGGCTGTCGAGGTCATTCGTGTGTTGGAGAAAATTGGCTTTACATTGACTAGACAAAGCGGAAGTCATAAAATTTACAAAAATTCAGAAGGTAGAAGAGTAACTGTTCCTTATCATGGTACAACTATTCTCAAACTAAAGACGTTGAAAAGTATACTCAATGATGCCAATTTAACAGGTGAAGAATTCATAGAGTTACTGGATAAGTAAAAAGAGCCCGTCAAAATAGCCAATTACCCACTCTACAAAAATTAATGATTTGAGTTGTAGGGTGGGTAAAATGGCGAATAATCTAATGAAAAAACCATTGATTTACCATTTTACCCATCTTTTTTAAGAGTAATTGGTAATCAAAATTAATGTGTTAGAAATTAGAGGGATAAATTGCCTACAAAATTAATTATTTCAACAATTTTTGTAAATTTTTGAGAGGAATAAATAAAGATAATTCATTATTTTGTAAGGGAATAAAACCATAGTTTAAATAAAAGTTTTTTGCCTTTTCATTAATTGCATCCACTGTAAAACCATAAACTCCAATCTCCTCCGCTAAACGTATTCCTCTATATAATAGTAATTCCAAATAAAAATTAAACAAAAGTTTTTAGTTTGTTGTTGGACTTTAGTCCTAAGAAGCGCTAAAGCGCAACTACGAACCTATTTTTCAACTGTTCTCATCTTAATTGGAATTACTATAAAGCATTAATTAATAAAGTTTCCCCTAATCTTTTCCCTTGCCTAGATTTATCTACTGCTAATTTGCCAATTTTAATTACAGGTAAGGGATAACGAGGTAATTTTTGACGATAATCTTCGGGTAAAGAATCTTGTTTTAACTCGGCCATACTAATAGCATAATAACCTAAAATATCTCTGTTATTATTCCCGTCTAAAATTGCTACCCAAGTTTTAGCAATACCCTTTTTATCATTTTGTTTAGCATATTTTTTGAGATATTCATTTAATTCAGAAATACCACAATCAAACTTATCTTTGATAACTCTTTTGTCATTGATAGAGCAAATAATATAAGCCATATTTTTTGATTATTTATATTGTTCTTTATATTGTTCAATTGCTTGTTTTAATTTAGAGTTAATTTCTGGGGGATTTTCTATGGCTGAAGTCACAATTTCCCAATCTTTTTCAGAAAGATTGATTTCCTCAATTATTAAACTATTATCTATTTTTTTTGTTTCATTTAAAATTATTTGGGTCAAAAACTCATTAATACTAATACCTTTAAGGGAGGCAATTTTTCTTAATTTTTCTTGCTCTTGTTGACTAATTTCTAGGGAAATTAAGTCTGGGGAATTAGATGATTTAACTTGAATAGTCATAATATATAAATTATTAAACTAAGTAAATTACTACAATTATATTACATAATCTTAATTATCGGCGACAAAATATATAAATTTAACGCTGGAAAGCAATTTTTATTTTTTGTGACAGTGGTAATTGAGAGAAAGAATATTAATTGATATGTTATAATTTTCTCAGTCCAGTTATTTAGAAAAGGGGAAATAACATGACTCTATTACAAGCAAAAATTATTGGTGATACATGGATAGATTCGACTTGGGAAGAATTTATCAAGGCCACAGAAAATCCTGATTATAAAACAGGAAAATTTTATTATTACCAAGGAAAATTAAGAATAGAAATGTCACCATTAGGAAACGATCATTCAAGAGATCACTCAATCATAAACAGTGCTATTAATCTCTATGTATTCTTAAAAGAGATTAATTTGAATGCTAATGATAACTGTAGTTATCGTAAAACAGGTTATAAAGAAGCACAACCTGATTTATCTTATTATTTGGAAGAGCAAGTTGATGCTATTCCCTACGGCACTGGTATTGTTAATTTAGATAAGTTTTCTCCCCCGACATTAGTAGTAGAAATCGCTAATACTTCCCTGTCTGATGATCAAGGAGAAAAGCGTTTATTATATGAAGAATTGGGGGTAAAAGAGTATTGGATTGTTAATGTTAAAAAAGGCGAAATAATTGCTTTTAAAATGGAAAATGGAGGTAGTTATCGCATTAAAGAATCGCAAGTTTTACCGAATTTAAAATTAGCAGTATTAGAAGAAGCTTTACAAATGACTCGGCAAACTAATCATGGCAAAGTAGGTGCTTGGTTATTAAAGAAATTTAGTGAATAAACTAAGTTTGTAGTTGCGATAAAGCGCTGCAATTAATATATTCCCAAACTTCTTCTAAGAGGTTATTACTATTAAAATTAAACCATTTTATTTCAGGATAACCTTTAAACCAAGTGCGTTGACGTTTCGCAAATTGTCGCGTATGTAAAGCCGTTAAATCTATGGCTTCAGAGACGGAAATTTCACCTTTTAAATACTGTTTAAATTCCCCATAACCAAGGGTATTTAATAATGGTAAATCTGCGCCATATTTATTAACTAAATACTCGACTTCTTTAACTAAACCCATTTCTACCATTTTATTTGTACGTTGTTTAATTCGGTCGTCTAAAATATCAGTATCTCCATCTAAACCTATGTGTAAAATGGGATAATTTGGCGGATTTTCGCCCTGTTGTTCTGAAATTGGTCTCCCCGTAACGTAACATACTTCTAAAGCTCTTAAAGTGCGTATTTTATCGTTAAAATGAATTTTATTAGTCGCAATGGGATCAATTTGAATTAACATTTGATAGAGTTGTTTTTGCCCTAATTTTGTTAGTTGCGATCGCAATTCAAACTGAGGTGCAACTTTGGGAATTTTCAGGCCTTTAGTGATAGATTTAATATATAAACCTGTACCTCCAACTAATAAAGGTGGAGCTAAATTTTTCTCTCGATTATTAATAATTTGTTGTGCGAATTCTTGATATTCAGCTAAAGTTAAATTTATAGTAGGATTACAAATATCAATCAAATAATGGGGGACTAAATTTTGTTCAGAAATTGTTGGTTTAGCTGTACCAATATCAAATTCTCGATAAATTTGACGAGAATCTGCACTAATAATAATAGAATTCAAACGTTGCGCTAATTGTAAAGCTAAACCGGACTTTCCCGAAGCAGTACAACCACAAATAACAATTAAACTTGGTTTCATAAATTAAGCAAAAATAGATGGGGATTAGAAATGGGATTTCTTAAAGAAATCCCATTTCTGAGTAGATAATTAAACTTAAGAAAAGATAAAATCACTGCTATTAATATCAGAAACTCCTAAAATAATGGCAATAGTCTCGTTATTAATATCAACATAAGTGTTATTGCCAACCACATTAATTGATTCTTGAATATTATCAATATTAACACCAAAACCATTAATACCAATTTTATCTTCTTCATCCCGCTTAAAATCAACAATTAAATTCGGTGAATCTGGTAATATTCCTTGAGTTACTGTTGCATTTGGTAAAGTTTCATTAGCGATCCAAAATTCATCTTTACCTAAACCTCCAGCTAAAATATTTCCTCCTCCAGTGACAACAAATAATTTATCATCACCCTTACCAGAGGCGACAAAATCATTAGTTCCTAAATAAACATTGTCATTTCCACTACCTAGATAAAGTCGATCTTTTACCGATGAATTTTGATTACTTAAATCGATAATATCATTACCTCCACCAGCAAAAGTTAAGGATTTATCGCCATCTTTAAGGGTAAGATTAGCTTGATTAGGTGGAATTTCTCTAATGTTTAAATCAAAGGTTTCAACACTATTTAATTCGCCATCTGAAACTGTTAAACTAACAGTAGTTATACCAGTTTGATTCGCAGTTGGGGTAATATTTAAGGTGCGATTTTCTCCACTTCCTGAGATTATTATATTTTGGCTATCTAACAGTGTATTGTTATTAGAAACAGCAGTTATTACTAAATCATTGGCGTTAGTTTCTTGATCACTTACAATAAAAGTAATCGGGCTAATTTCATTGCCTAATCCGATGGTAAGATTATTGATATTACTAATAGTTGGCGGTGTATTAGTAGGATTAGAAATATTACCAATAGTTAAACTACCGTAATTTGTATTATCTCTTTGATCATTATCATTACCAAAAATAGTAATTTCTGATAAGTCATCGTCTCCCTTATCGGTGGTAATTGTTGTACCATTTTCTGTTAAGTCTTTTAAGGCCGTAATTTTTAAGGTAAAAACGAGATTATCTTGGGGAATAACAGGTTTATTATCAATAATTATCTTATTAATATTTGCCATTGCTCCTACTTCATTAACGACCCCTGCTAAAATTTCGCCTGATTGAAATGAGCCATTACCACTGTAAATATCCGCATAACTAATAGTATCTACCTTAACATCATTGGGGTCAAAATTAACATCGACAAAACCAGAAAATACAGCTTGATTATTTTGAGTTAAATCCTGAAAGCTGACCTTGATATCAAGTTGCTCATTTATTAAAATTCCGTCAATTCCATTGGAGTCAACCAATTCTAAAATTACTGCTACATTAGCCATTTTTTGTCTCCTAATTGTTTTCTAAACTTAATAAGATAATACTATAAAAGTAATGATATATTATTAAATAATCTGTCCTAAATTAAATTATTTTTGATAAGAGTTATGATTAGATATTTATCATAACTCTTAAAACTTAATCATTAAAAACTGCATCATTAATTGAGTAACCTAAACGACCATAAATTTCATTAACATCCTCCATTGTGATTTGATTATCAAGATTTAAGTCTGCTTTGCGATTATCATTCGATACAGTTTGTCCTAAACGATTAATTACAAAAATAGTATCTGTGGGAGTTACTTTACCATCTTTGTTAACATCCCAAGGAAAATAGGTAATGTCATCTGAGTTTATTCCTTTCTCTAAAGTAACAAGATTGCCGTCAATTATTATCCCTAAATAATCGGTATTTAATGATTGATGATCTTTACCTAAATTAACAGGATCATCGGTATTTGCTGATAAAATTAAATCATTTTTAGGGATAGAAATAGGTAAACTTTCATCTATTATTTGACCACTGGCTAAATTAGCATAATTTTTAGTTGTTATTAATGTATCTTCTTCTGGATTAATATTGTCATCCTGAGAATAATATACATCAAGTTTCAAGTTATCTGCTGTACCAATTCCCTGATTTAAAATAGTAAAATTAATGTTAGTATTAGCGTCTATTATGTGATCGGAAACTGCCTCAAAAAATGTTCCTACTAATTCGGGTTCAGGTGTTTCATTACTAACAATAATACTACCATTATTTAGGCTAACTTCTTGTTCATCTAAAGCTACTTTTTGTAAATCTAAAATCGAAGTTGTATTTGTTTCTAAGTTATTTTTAACTGTAAATTCTAACTCCGCAATAATACCAGTAGCTTTCGGGATAATATTAATAGTAGGAATTAATGCTATTTTAACTGTACCTAATTCGCTATTAACATTAGAATATATCTGCCAATTATCTGTAATTTCTCCTGTCTTAATATTTGGATTAAATAAATTAGTAGAACTAGGTAATTCTAATATATTTGGATCATATTTTAGCTCCATATCTATAGCACTAAAATTTACGCCATTAATTAACAGAATGGGTATCTTAATATTAGTACCTGGAGCAACGGGAATATTATCTGGTATTGTTGCGATGGGATTAGTCATTTTAACTCCTAAATTATTAACTATCTGGATTGCCAAGTTCCATGAAAACTCGGAGGTATTACACTTGGTAATTGTAACCGACAAAGGGGTTCTTCTGACAAATTATTACGATCAAATATCCAAATTTGACTATTATCGTTATGACCATCATACACTACTGTAATTACCCAACCTTCTTCTATTTCATTAGGTTTGGGGACAAAAATTGGTTCGCTGGGATATAAATTTTCTGCCCAATTAACCCTTGACAAAGTATTAGTTTTATGGTCATAAACTCCGATTTCTCCTAAGATTTCTTGGCTAATATCAGCGTTTTCTCGATGTAATGACAAGAAAGTATAACGCCATTTTTTGCCGACTAAATGTGGTGAAACTATGGGAAATTCACAAGGATTATCTAAGATTTTATTTATTTCTAATACTTGGGCATTTTCTGGTTTAATTCTTATTTGATATAAGCTACCTTTAGCTGGAGTTTCTGTTTTTCCTGTGCCAACTTCTTTAAGATTTTGATTCGTGGCAAAGTTTTCAAATCTAACTAATTCTACCATAACTGATCCATCTTTTTCGACATAACCATTAGTATAATGCCATTGAAACCAAGGTTCAGTTTCTCCACGGGAGATTAAGCTTAAATCATGTTTATTAAACACTAATATTTGTGTCCCTAATTCGGGTTTCCAACTCATGGAATCACTATAACTTTTAAGACCAGAAATTACACTAAGTAAATTAATTCTCACCGGTGAAACAAAAAAGATTAAGTAATCTCCGGCCATAACAAAGTCATGTATCAAAGGAAAACCTATTAATTTTGTAGCCGTTTGTTTAATTAATTTTCCTTGGCAATTACACTGATAAATATTCAAAATACCATGGTTACTAACTGTGACCCCAAAGTTATAAATATTACCGGTATCCGGATCAATTTTTGGATGTGCTGAAAATGGTTGATTACTTTTTAAAAAGTCTAAATTATCCTCTCCTTTGGTCTCTAAATTATCTAAATTAAGTGCATAAGGATGGCCACCCTCCCACAAAGCTAAAAGTTTATTTTCTAATGCCAAAACGGAAGTATTGGCCGCATTTTTAACTGGTTTAAACAGAGCTTTCCTGCCATAATTTGCATAGAGAAATTTATCTGCTTTTTCTTCTTTTAAATAGCCTTCTGTTTTCACATAACGATAAATTGCTTCAACTTTTTCCGATGTAAAATGTACCCCTAAAATTGCGCCATCTCCATCAAACCAATGACCAATTTTTTCTTCACCTCGACTAAATCTTGCTGGTCCATTTCTATAAAGACTACCTCTTAATTCCGTGGGAATTGTACCACTAATTAACGGTAAAGTAGTTAGGGAAAATTCTTTTGCTGGTTGTAAAAATGTTTTTGCCCAATTTGTCATACTACTTATAATCCTCTTAATTTTTAATAATTTGACAGGTAAAAAACCTGTCTTTTAATATTACTTATTTTGTTTGAATTAACTCGATTTTGTAACCATTGGGGTCTTCGACAAAAGCGATTACAGTTGAGCCGTGTTTCATTGGACCAGGTTCTCTGGTGATTTTTCCGCCACGTTCTTTAATTTCCCCACAAGCTTGATAAATATCATCAATACCGAGGGCAATGTGACCGTAACCAGTACCTATGTCGTAACTATCAATACCCCAGTTGTAGGTCAATTCGATGACTGTGTGTTCGGATTCGTCACCATAGCCGACAAAGGCAAGGGTGAATTTACCGTCGGGGTAGTCTTTTTTTCGCAATAACTGCATCCCCAAAATTTCACAGTAAAATTTGAGAGATTCTTCTAAATTTCCTACCCGCAACATGGTATGTAACATTCGCATAATTGTAATTCTCCATTGTGAGTAAGATCAAAAATCCCCCAACAGCAGACTAGAAGGGGGTTGTTAACAGGTTCTGGCCTTAAAGATGCCAAAATCTTTTAGTCCAGAAAACCCATCAGAGAAGCAGGATCGTCAATGAAGTTAGAAGCAACGGGCCGATTTCCCATGACTTTGTAGGTTTCGCTGATGATCAAGGAACTTGCACCAATAGGGCGATTGCCGGAAATGGCGATCATATTGTTAAATTTTAGGCCACTAGACACCACTGGACGTATACTTCCTACCGAAGTATAAGTGCCGACAATGTTCAAATGTGAAGCTTCCACGGGTCGATTGTACAGAAAGCCACCGGGTTCTTTTAAGGCTAAAGCGGTGGTTGATGCAGTTTTTTCAGTGGGAGTAGTGGTTGGTGTGGTCGTTTCTTGTTTTTTAGCTTCTACTTTCTTGGTTTCTAAATTTTCGACGGTCATTTATTTTCTCCTAAGTTATTAGCACTTGCGAGAGCGCTTTTTATTTTGTTTTAATATTTAACTATATTATAAGGGCATGATGTTTATTTACTGACAAATATCTATCAAAGATACAATAATTTACTTAAATTTAGTTAGTTTAAGTAAATTATTCTGATAATTAAATCTTATTTTTAATTACTATTAATGGGTAAGATTACTGTGAAAGTTGTTCCTTTATTTATTTGACTTTCTACCGTAATTTGTCCTTGATGATTTTCAGCGATGGCCTTGGCTATTGCTAATCCTAATCCTGATGCATTTTGGTTGTTATTGCGATGACTACGAGCTGAATCAACTCGATAAAAACGGTCAAAAATATGGGGTAATAATTCTTCGGAAATACCGATACCATTATCGTTAATTTTTACTTGTAATTTAGGATTTCTTTCTCGTTTAATTAACTGTAATTCTACAATTAATTCTGGTTCAGTTTGACTTTTATTTTCCTGACTATATTCTAATCCATTACTAATTAAATTAGTGAATAATCTAGCTAATTGATCCCAGTCTCCGGCCAAGGTAAATCGGTCTTCATTGTGTGAATCTAAATCTTGATTATCTCCAATCTGTAAAGATAAAAAAATCCCTTTTTGTTCAGCAAATATTCTTTGTTCTTCGATAACTTCTATTAATAAAGCATCTAAAGGTACAGGTTGAAAATTAATTTTTAACATCCCACTATCCGAACGAGCTAAAAATAATAAATCATTAACTAAACGTCCTAATCTTTGGGTCAATCTTTCGATAACTTGTAATTGTTTTTCTTGTAATTGTGGTTCGGGATATGCTAAAGCTAATTGTACATTAGTTTGGATCATTGCGATGGGATTTCTTAATTCATGGGATGCATCTGCGGTAAATTGTTTTAAACTTTGGTAAGAATCCTTAACAGGTTTAATGGCAATTCCTGATAAAAACCAACCAATTGCTCCGACAGAGATAATCATCAAACTAATAGCTAAAACTAAATCTAACATTAATTGACGAATAGGTTTAGTAAATTCAAACCAAGGATGAGTTATTCTTAAATAGCCTAAAACATAGCGTCCAAAATCGATTCTTTTTGTTATTTGTCTGGATAAATGTTCGGGTGATAAATGGACTGTTTTTCCGGTTCGACCAAAAGATAAAGGAATATTTGGTGTTTCATCAAAAGTAGTCCAAAGTAATTCTCCCATGGGATTAAACCATTCTATATCAATATGATCAGCCTCTAAATTGTTACTATTATTTCTAAAACTTGCTTCAATATTAACGCGATATTTAACCTCAGATACGGTATTTTTTTCTATTACTAAAGAACGTTCGACAACCTCAGCAACGTGTTTTAAAGTATCGTCGATTCTTTCAATTAAAGTATTACTAACATAGAAATAAACGGCCGTTGCAAATATTAATAAAACAATCGCCGTCACGGCTGTGTACCAAATAGCCAAACGTTTTCTGGTTTCTTGAAACATATTAAAAAATTTTTGCGTCTTTTCTTTGCGCCTTTGCGTCTTTGCGTGAGATAATTAATTATTATCTGGTAAAGAAGGCCGAAAACAGAGATAAGTTGCTGCTCCTAATAAGGGTATAAAAGAAACTAACCAATATATTTTATTATTATCAAAATTACGTCGTTTCATGTCATCTTTTAAAATCGTGGGAAACAAAACAGAAAGTAAACAAAAATCTAAAGTCATCACATTAATAAATCTGCTATTTTGCCATTGTGCAATGAAATCGGGCCAGTCTCCTTTTAAGATAGCAAAACCTAGGAAAATAATGACCGCAATTGTGATCACTATTCCCAATATTTTTGAATCTTGTACTTTAAGAAACCAAGTTTTTTGCCCCGTAAATTGTGGATTTGGTTGTCTTAAAGCTAAATAAGGAATTACCGCAAATGCTCCGACAAAAAATGAGGCGATCGCAAAGGGAAAAGCGGGTATTTTCTGACCATTACCATCAATAAATAACAAACATCCGTAAATAATTGGCCAAATTCCCATTAAGTTAAATTCCGCTAGAATTAAAGGATTAATTCCTTCCCATTTTCCCAGGGACATATTTGTAATTAATTCAAAAGTATCAGGTTGATCAGGAGGTGAAAACATAAAAGCATAGATAACAAAACCTAACCAAATTAAACCAAATCCTATTTTTCTAAGCATAATTATTTCTCATTTTTGTAAGTTGCATTATAACAGATAATCTATTTTTTGACAAGTTTTTTTGATCTAAAATGTACCAATAATGTTAGGATATAACCTTAAAAATTAGTCGATTTCTTCCTTGGTCTTTTGCTTCATAAAGAGCCTGATCGGCACTTTTTAACAAATTTTCTGGGCGATAATTTAGATGAGGAATCATACTAGATATTCCTAAACTTAGGGTAACATATTGACTAATTTTTGAAGCTTCATGGGGAATTTCTAATTGGCTAATTTTTATTTGAATAAATTCAGCGACATGAATTGCTCCTTCTGAGGGAGTATTTGGCAAAATAACGACAAATTCTTCTCCTCCATATCTTGCTACTAAATCTGCGGGTCTTCTGGCACAATTATTAATAGTTTGAGCAACTTTTTTTAAGCATTTATCTCCTTGTTGATGACCGTATTTATCATTATATAATTTAAAATAATCTATGTCACATATTATTAATGACAACTGCTGTTTTTCCCTAGCCATTCTGTACCATTCTTGCTTAAATGTTTGCTCAAAACCTCGGCGATTAATAATTTGTGTTAATTCATCTCTGACACATAATTTTTTTAATTTTTCATTAGCTATTTGCAATAAATTGTTTTGATGTTCTAACTGTTCTTGTAATCTTTTAATTTTTAAATGAGTCTCAATTCTTACTATTACTTCTTGTTGTTGATAGGGTTTAATTATATAATCTACTCCTCCTATTTCAAAGGCTTTAATTTTATCTTCAATTCCCTCTAAACAAGTTAAAAAAATGATCGGAATATTTTTAGTTGTTTGATTATTTTTTAAATGAGCGCATAATTCATAACCATTCATATCAGGCATCATAATATCAAGTAAGATTAAATCAGGGAGATTATCCTTAATAATATCTAAGGCTATTTTAGCATTTAAAGCTGTCATTACTTGATAACTATTTTTGGTTAATATTTTCTCTAAAAACCTTTGACTTACTATTTGATCATCGACGATTAAAATATAATTTTCTTGGTGAGAAGTATTCATTTTTTTGTTTGTTAAATTAGCTTAATTTATGCTTTAAGTATTTTTAAATATTCTTTTATGTTATCATATTACAACCTTAATAATTATCTTAATAAATGTGCTTAGAAAAAATTGCTCATCGTGGTTATAGTGCGATCGCCCCTGAGAATACTTATTCAGCTTTTGCTGAAGCTGTCAAATATGGTGCGGACGGAATTGAATTTGATGTCCAACTAACGGGCGATCGCATTCCGGTAATTATCCATGATTCAAGTTTAGAAAGAACCACGAATGGTAAGGGAAAAATAAGGGAAAAAACCCTCACCGAGTTAAAACAATTAGATGCTGGTAGTTGGTTTAGTGCAGAATTTAAGGAGGAAAAAATACCGACTTTAGAGGAAATATTAGATTTTCTCATTCCCACGGGGATTAAAATTTATGCCGAAATAAAGGAGACTAATGATTGGCAAATAACTGATCTTAATAATTTAATTAATTTAATAACCAGCAAAAAAGGTGGCCATCAGGTTGCGATTATTTCCTTTGATGCTAATATTTTGCAACAAATAAGACGGCAAAATGCTAATCTTAGTTTAGGCTATTTAAGTAAAAACGTAACAGAATTTCAAGAAAAATTAACTTATGTAAAAAATGAACTAGATTTCGTTTTATCTGCATACCAAGTGTTATTAGAAAATACTAATTTAATTCAAGGAAGTAAAGCAGAAGGAATTAAATTAATTGGTTGGACCATAGACGATGCTAATGACCTGAAAAAATTAGTAACATTAGGATTAGAAAGTATGATTACAAATCGGCTTATTCCTTAACATTTTGTAATATAAATTTACAATTATAAGTATCATAAAATACAGAAAAAATCATTAGGATTACTTTATAAAGAAAAGCTTAAAAATCAGGATATACAGACAAAAATAGTGAAACAAAATAAGTTTTATCCTCTACAATTCTAGGCAAGGGTAAATAAAAATAAATCATTGAAATTATCGAGGACAAACAGATGGTAAATAGTCTTCTTCGCGAATATCACACAGCTTCTAAATCGCAACAATTACCGGTAGGAGCAAACATTCCGGGCGAAACTATCAACACCCAAGATGGTTGGTCAGACAGTCCTTATTTTGGCTTAGAACAATTAGGCATGAAAAATCTCGGCCAAATTTATCGTAACTTATCCGTATCCCACCTTGTAGAACACTGTCTCAGCAAAGGCGAAGCAATTTTAGCGGATAATGGGGCATTATGTGTGAGAACCGGTAAATATACCGGGCGATCGCCAAAAGACAAATTTGTCGTAGAAGAAGCCAGCACAAAGCACGAAATCGACTGGAATAAACACAACGTACCGATTTCCGAGGCCAAATTTGAGCAATTATATCAACGTGTTTTATCTTATGTTCAAGGCAAAGATTTATATGTATTTGACGGCTATGTTGGTGCTGATCCCAAATATTCCTACGGTGTGAGAGTAATTAACGAATATGCCTATCAGAATTTATTTTCTCATCAATTATTTTTAAGACCGGGTAGTTTGGAAGAATTAGCAAGTCACAAAGCAGATTTTACCGTAATAGCTTTACCCGGATTACAGGGTTTTCCAGAAGTAGATGGTATTCACTCCGAAGCATTTATAGTGTTAAATTTAAGTCGAAAACTGGTCTTAATTGGAGGTTCTCGTTATTGCGGGGAAATCAAAAAATCCATTTTCGCTATGATGAACTATTTTGCGGCCAAGCAAAATGTGTTACCGATGCACTGTGCGGCTAACATGGATAAACATGGAAATACGGCCTTATTTTTTGGACTTTCAGGAACAGGAAAAACCACTGTTTCCGCAGATCCCGAACGTCGTTTAATTGGTGATGATGAACACGGCTGGTCAGAGGAAGGTATTTTCAACTTTGAAGGGGGTTGTTATGCGAAAACGATCCGACTTTGTGCTAAAAACGAGCCCCAAATTTGGGAAGCGATTCGTTTTGGTGCATTATTAGAGAACGTGATTCTTGATCCAGATTCTCGTATTCCCAATTATGATGACAGTTACCTGACTGAAAATACAAGGGTTGCCTATCCCTTAAAAAACATCCCGAATTCTTCAATTTCTGGGGTGGGCAGTCATCCGAAAGCGCTGATTTTCCTGACTGCTGATGCTTTTGGCGTGTTGCCTCCGATCGCCAAATTAACCAAAGAGCAGGCCATGTACCACTTTTTATCGGGTTATACGAGCAAATTGGCGGGGACAGAAAGGGGTATTACTGCGCCCCAAGTGACTTTCTCCGCCTGCTTTGGTCAATGTTTCTTCCCCATGTCACCCACGGTTTACGCAGATATGTTGGGCGAGCTGCTCGAAACTCATCGCCATACGAAGGTATATTTGGTTAATACGGGTTGGTCTGGCGGTCCCTACGGAGTTGGCGAAAGAATGCCAATTAAATACACTCGTCGGATGGTGGCTGCTGCTTTAAACGGCGAATTAGAAGAGGTGAACTACACTGCTCATCCGATCTTCAAAATTTTAGTCCCGGATAGTATCCCCGGAATTCCGAGGGAAATTCTCGATCCTGAAAAAACGTGGGATGATCCAGAAGGCTACAAAGAACAGGCACAGGAATTAGCTCATCGTTTTGTGGAGAACTTTAAGCAATTTGCCCATGTGCGCCAAGAAATTTCAACCGCCGGTCCGCAACAATTGACAATTAACAATTAATATAGTAATTCCCCTTAAGATTAGAACAGTTATAGGTTCGTAGTTGCGCTTTAGCGCTTCTTTGGACTTTAGTCCAACGACAAACTAAAAACTTTTGTTTAATTTTTATTTGGAATTACCATAACTGAACTTTGGCTGGCATATTGCCCTGTTAGCCAAAGTCATTAGTCTTTTACAAATCGCCGAAACCCTTTTTCTTCTTGGGTTTTTTGCCCTGTTTTTTAGTATTAGCAGCTTGGGGGCGAAAACCCGGGCGATTTCCGCCCATTCCACCGCCAAATAAATCCCCCAGGCCACCCATTCCGGGCATTCCACCCATTCCGGGCATTCCGCCACCCATTCCCATTTGTTTCATCATCGATCGCATTCTGGTAAAATCAGTAATCAATTTAGAAACATCCTTTTCAGAATTGCCTGAACCTTTAGCCACACGACGACGACGACTAGGGGAAGATGCGAGTAAATCGGGGTTTTCTCGTTCCTGTTTGGTCATGGAATTAATCATGACTTCGGTTCGTTTGAGTTGTTCTTCGCCTTTTTCTAAGACATCACCGCCAATTTTGCCCATTCCGGGAATGAGTTTCATCACCCCTGCAAATGAGCCCATATTTTTGAGCAGGCGCATTTGCTTGATAAAATCATTAAAGTCGAATCTCGCTTCCATGATTTTGGCCTGCATTTTTTCCACATCGCCAATATCGATCGCCTCTTGGGCTTTTTCGACTAAAGTGAGAACATCCCCCATATTCAGGATACGGGAGGCCATGCGATCGGGATAAAAAGGCTCTAAAGCTTCTACTTTTTCGCCGACACCGACAAATTTAATGGGTTGGCCGGAAACCATGCGAACCGAAAGAGCAGCTCCTCCCCTGGTATCACCATCTAATTTAGTTAAAATTGCGCCAGTAATACCGATGCGATCGTTAAAGGTACGGGTCAAATTAGCCGCTTCTTGACCGGTCATTGCGTCCACCACGAGTAGGGTATCATGGGGGTTAACAACGGCTTTTATTTGGGCTAATTCGCCCATCATCGCCTCGTCGATTTGTAAACGGCCGGCGGTGTCAATGATGACGGTATCAACGCCCAGCTCCTTGGCCTTGGCGATACCAGCAGAGGCGATCGCCACCGGAGTTGCTTGTGTACCCATCTCAAAAACAGGAACATCAATTTGTTTACCGAGGGTAATTAACTGATCGATCGCCGCCGGACGATAAACATCCGTTGCTACCATTAAAGTTGAGCGATTTTGTTTGCGCAAATATAGGGCCAATTTGGCCGTCGCGGTGGTTTTACCAGTACCTTGTAAACCGGCCATTAAAATAACCGTGGGCGCTGTTGCAGCTTTTGCCAAAGGAACATTACTTTCCCCCATCACCTTTACTAATTCATCATAAACAAGTTTGATGAATTGTTGGCCAGGGTTAACACCGGAAATAACATCAGCACCCTGAGCAGATTTTTCCACATCTGCAATAAAAGTTTTGACAACATCCAAGTTAACATCGGCCGAAAGCAAAGCGCGACGGACTTCTTTTAAAGCATCTTGTATATTAGTTTCTGAGATTTTATCTTGGCCTCGCACTTGTTTCCAAGCGTCTTCCAATTTTTCGGCTAAAGCATCAAACATAAATTTAAAATGGTGTAAATTTTGATTATATCTTTACTCTGACATAATCTTGGCACTTAGACAATTGTCTAGTTGACCTGGGATAGTTGACAGTTAATCATTCTTATCAAAAGGTTGACATTTATAAAAAAAAGATTAAACTATACTTGATATAAATTAAGTAAATCATTGAGCTTTTATTTTTTTTCAAATCTTAAATTAATCACCGAAAAATTATGATGTTAGTACCAACGATTATGTCCTTATCTGTTACCACGGTTGCAACTTGTTTAAGTATTAATACTAAAGAAGAAGTGGTTAAAGTTGCCATGGCTTGTTTAGCTATTCTGGGTTTCGGAGCGACTTTAATTTTTGCGCCTTGGTTTGTTAAATTGATTGTGATGATGATTACTTTTGCCTTAGAAAAATCAAATTTATGGCCGCAATAAATTGAGCTAATTGCAGTTTCTTCTCTTCATTTTAAGTGTTCATAATAAAAAGCCAGCTTATCAATTCTTAGCTTTTTATTATAAAAATCAAGCTATTTTCCCTCTTAACTTAATACGAGCAGTTTAAGTCATTTTATGATTTGTGTAACTATAAATTAGGACAGGTTTCATAATTATTTAAGACATTCAACCAATGGTTGAAAAACCGGCACTAATTCTGATTTACTAACACTTAAACAGGGAAAAGATTTACTACCATAATTAACACCAATTTTCAGAGGAAAAGGATTTTCTGATTCAAGGCTAACAAAAACGCCTCCTGCTGCTTGTAAAATGGGTAAAGATGCGGCAATATCCCAAATTTTCGGCGTTACTTCCACTGCTCCTAAAGCTGCTCCCGAAGCGACTAAAATCATGTTATAACTAGCTACTCCAATCATCCTAATTTTACAGGGAAAAGGATTAGTTAAAACCGCAATACTTCTCGCACATAAACTAAAAACATGATTTAAACTTGGTTCATCCTGACTAACTTTGATGGGTTCGTTGTTTAAGTATGCACCGACAGGACCAGTTAACCCCGTGTTTCCGTAATAATAACCGTGAAATGACTGTTGTAACAGGGGAAAATAAACATGACCAAAAACGGGTGTACCTTTGTACAATAAGCCTAGACAAATTCCCCAAATTCCAATTCCCCTCGTGAAATTGGTTGTTCCGTCGATGGGATCAACTACCCAACACCAATCACTGGTGGGAAAAATGTGTTCAGTTTCTTCCGTTAACATTCCATGATCAGGGAATCTAATGGCGATCGCCTCCCGAATTTGCTGATCTGACCAGCGATCGGCTTGGGTGACTAAAGTACCATCATCTTTACGAATTGCTGTTAATTTACCAAAATCAGTTACTAATTGATCACCAATTTCTTTAGTCGTTTTTTGAGCAAAATCTAATATTTGAATCCAAAAATTTTCCATTATTTATAAATAATAAATTATTTGTAATAGGTAATTCAAGATCAATTATAATTGATTAAGGAACTTATTTTTAACAATTAGAAATCCGATTTCTGAGCGAAATCGGATTTCCCATCCTACTAAAAATTGTAATTTATTAGGGGGAATTAATCTTGGTTGCCTAATCCTGCTAAAAATTAATTATCAATTATTAATTGTAAAGTGGAAATAAAATTCGGGTAAGAAATGCTGGCGGCTTCCGCACCTTGAATAATTGTTTCACCTTGACTACCTAATGCGGCGATCGCCAAACTCATGGTTAAACGATGATCGTGGTAACTTTCAACCATACTACCAGTTAAAGGAGTCTGACCAGTAATTTCCAAACCGTCAGCAAATTCCGTAATTTTAGCTCCCATTTTAGTCAATTCTGAGGCCACCGCAGCGAGGCGATCGCTTTCCTTAACCCTCAACTCCTCAGCATCTTTAATCAAAGTAGTACCTTGGGCAAAAGTTGCAGCAACTGCCAAAATAGGAATTTCATCAATTAAACGGGGAATAAGATCACCCTCAATGGTACAACCCTTTAACTGACTGTATTTCACCCGTAAATCGGCGACCGGTTCACCCGTGACGATTCTCTCATTTTCAAGGCTAATATCAGCACCCATCATCTGTAATGCTTCCAAAATACCAGTCCGAGTGGGATTAATCCCGACATTTTCGATTAATAAATTAGAATCGGGAATGATTGCCCCTGCCACCAACCAAAAAGCCGCCGAACTAATATCGCCGGGTACAACAACTTTCTGACCAGTTAACTGGGAATTTCCGGTAATCGTGACGCTGTGGGTTTCTGGATCAATATCTAAATGAGCGCCAAAAGCAGTTAACATTCTCTCACTGTGGTCTCGTGACAAAGCTGGTTCTGTGACCGTGGTTTTTCCGTCAGCCATCAAACCAGCCAACAAAATACAGGATTTAACTTGAGCCGAAGCTATGGGAGAATGGTAATGTAGGCCTTTTAATTGTTGTCCTTGAATGGCCAAAGGAGCTAAAGTATGGCCCTTTCTACCCCAAATTTTCGCTCCCATTTGGGTTAAAGGTTTAATTACCCTAGACATGGGACGGGATCTGAGGGAATGATCACCCGTTACCGTAAAAAATTTATCGGGTTGAGAAGCCAATAAACCTAACATTAATCTTAAAGTAGTACCGGAATTTCCCGCATTTAAAACATCAGTTGGTTCTTGAAAATTCCCTAAACCAATTCCTTTGACGATAACTTTTTCCGTATTTAATTGAGAAATTTCTGCTCCTAAAGCTTGAAAACAAGCGGCCGTACTGCGGGGATCTTCTCCTAATAATAACCCTTCGATGATAGTTTCGCCCGTGGCGATCGCTCCTAACATTAAAGCACGATGGGAAATGGATTTATCTCCCGGTACTTTAATAGTTCCCTGTAGGGAAAAATTTTGTCCTTGAATAATTAAATTTTCGCCCGTCGTGGTAGTTTGAGTAACAATTGACATAGTTTTTAGATCGTTAAAGATTAGAGAAAGGATAAAAATTTTTTGGTCTTTACCCTTTGCTCATTATCCATACAAGCATAATACCTGCTAATTGTTAACAATTAACACTGCTCGTAAATCTAGTATTTTCCGGTAATAAAAGGATGTACCCCCCTACCCCCCCTTGGTAAGCAGGGTGTTTTCATTCTCGGGGGTAAAAAAAAATATAATAGTGATCTTTTCTTGATAAAATCAAAAAGATAACACTATTTTTTTGATTTCCAAAAATATGTTAAACAGTTTAATTGAAAAGTTTAAATTAGTCAAGGACTTTCGTCGAAATCAGGGTAAAAGACATCAA
>JAABRE010000047.1 GCA_011391125.1 Synechococcales cyanobacterium S06 | reverse complement strand
GTAGGTTGGGGAATGTTTGTCAATTTTATAGATTACAAGCTCAAAGAAAAAGGTGGTTTGCTAATAGAAATTGACCGATGGTTTCCTAGTTCTAAAATCTGCTCCAACTGCTTGTATCAAATAGGCGAAATGCCACTTAAGATCAGGTCATGGACTTGTCCTAGTTGTGAAACTGTCCATGATCGAGATGGTAACGCAGCGATGAACATTAGAGCAGAAGGACTGAGAATGTTACAGACGGGAGGAACGCCCGTTTCTGCTTGTGGAGGGGAAATAAGACCAAAAGGCGGACGTAAATCTGTTTTGCGGCATTCCCCTATGAGACAAGAAGCTCCGACCTTAGCAAACGAAGGCGAAGGCCTTTGTTTCAGTTAGGTCGGGGTAGTTCACTAAAACCAAGACCCAGAAAACTATTAACAATTATGTACGAAAAATTAATTCCTCCCACCACCGGCGCAAAAATTACCTTTGAAAACGGCCAACCCCAAGTTCCCGATCAACCCATTATTCCTTTTATTCGAGGTGATGGTACCGGTGTTGACATTTGGCCTGCTGCGGAAAAGGTCTTTAATGCGGCCGTTGCTCAAGCTTACAATGGTCAACGCCAAATCCATTGGTTTAAAGTTTACGCTGGAGATGAAGCTTGCGAAAAATATGGCACTTACCAATATTTACCCCAAGACACTCTCACTGCTATTAAAGAATATGGTATCGCCATTAAAGGTCCTTTAACTACCCCCATTGGTGGTGGTATTCGCTCTTTAAATGTCGCTTTACGGCAAATCTTTGACCTTTATGCCTGTGTTCGCCCCTGTCGTTATTACCCCGGTACACCTTCTCCCCATAAAAATCCCGAAAAACTCGATGTTATCGTCTATAGAGAAAACACTGAGGACATCTATTTAGGCATTGAATGGAAAGAAGGTAGCGAAATTGGACGAAAATTGATTGCATATATCAATGATGAGTTAATTCCAGCAACTCCTGAACACGGTAAAAAGCAAATTCCCCTTGATTCTGGTATCGGTATTAAACCGATTAGCAAAACCGGTTCACAAAGATTGGTTCGTCGAGCAATTCAAGCGGCCTTAAAATTGCCAAAAGATAAGCAACAAGTGACTTTAGTTCACAAAGGTAATATTATGAAATATACCGAAGGAGCTTTTCGCGATTGGGGTTATGAAGTTGCAACTAGGGAATTTCGTCACGAATGTGTCACCGAAAGGGAATCTTGGATTTTAAGCAACAAAGAAAGCCATCCTAACCTTACCATGGAAGAAAATGCCCGCCAAATTGACCCCGGTTATGATTCTTTAACTCCCGAAAAACAAGCCCAAATCAATGGGGAAGTTCAGTCAGTTTTAGATACTATTTGGGATACCCACGGTGAAGGTAAGTGGAAAGATAAGGTTATGGTCAACGATCGCATTGCTGACAGTATCTTCCAACAAATCCAAACTCGTCCTGATGAATATTCCATCTTAGCTACCATGAACCTCAATGGTGATTATCTCTCCGATGCAGCGGCCGCTGTTGTTGGTGGTTTAGGAATGGGTCCCGGTGCTAATATTGGTGATTATGCCGCAATTTTTGAAGCTACCCACGGAACAGCCCCAAAACACGCAGGTCTAGACCGCATTAACCCCGGTTCGGTTATCCTTTCCGGTGTCATGATGTTGGAATTCATGGGTTGGCAAGAAGCCGCAGATTTGATCAAAAAAGGTATCTCAGAGGCGATCGCCAAAGGTGAAGTTACCTACGACTTAGCCCGAATGATGACTCCTCCTGTTGAACCACCTTTAAAATGTTCTGAATTTGCCCAAGCAATCATTAATAATTTTTAAGGTTTAGAAATCCGATTTTTTGAAAAAATCGGATTTCTGAGGAAGTTTTTTAGATGCAAAAAATAGTTATTTTCGGAAATTCTGGATCCGGTAAATCCACCCTAGCTAAAAAGTTGTCAAATAAGTTAAATCTTAACTATTTAGATTTAGATACCATCGCCTGGCAAGAAGTTCAACCCACAGTGAGAGAAATTTTAAATATTAGTATTAATCAGATTGAAAAATTTATTTTTTTGTCTGAAAAATGGGTAATTGAAGGTTGTTACACCAGTTTATTAACCGTAGTTTCTCAACACTGCGATCTGTTAATATTCTTAAATCCTGGAATTGAAACTTGTGTTAAAAATTGTCAATTAAGGCCTTGGGAAAAACATAAATATAAATCAAAAAAAGAACAGGATGATAATTTGACCATGTTAATAAATTGGGTTAAGGAATATGAAACTAGAGAAGATGAATTTTCCTTAACCGAACATCAATTATTCTTTAATTCTTTTTCAGGTCAAAAATTAGAACTAAAATCTAATCAAGAAAGTTTATTAATCATAAATCTGATTAATAATAAGAAGCAAAACCTGATGATTTATTAGCTGGTGGTTGTGGGGTTTGTTGATTATTATTTGGATTCGTATTTACTGAAGAATTGTTATTAACATTATTGTTTTGATAGGTATTATTGGGGTTAGTTTCCAGATTACTCTTAATATTATTTTGACCTAAAGTCGGTGACACAGTTCTCCCCGAAGTAAACGAAGAATAAGGAGACACATAACTATTAGTATTGCGATTAATATTACTTTCTTGAATACCTCTATAATTTGGTGTTATGGAATTGTTAGTAAGGCCATTATTAACACCTAAACCTCCTAAATTCTGGTTCAGATTTTGTCTATTTTGTAAAGCTTTTTTAAGAGGATCTTGCTCCATAGCTGATTTTTGACGTCTCATTAAATCTTGCATGGTAGGTAATTCAACGCTCGGTCTGATAACTTGAATGTTCTTGAGTTCTGTCTTAGGTTTAGGATTAGTGGTGAATAAAGAATTATTAAGGCCAAAATTTTCCGATTTTAATAATTCTTGAAACAAGTTATTTTGGTCTTTATTTTTATTATTGGAATTAGCTTTTGTCTTCGTTAACAGGGGATTAAGTTTAACCTCTTCAAATGAAGAAACTAGATTCTCAAAATCGGTAAAATCTGAGGAACTTTCACGAGCAAATTTCCTATTTTCGGCGGGTTTTCCCTTAACGACAGACTTAAGTTCCACTTGTTTAAACAGATCATTAATATTATCAATATCCACTAAAATTGCTAATTCATTTTCATCTAACTTATCTTCATTGAGATTATTTTCGGCTAGATTTGTTGTTTCAAGTTCCGAAGTCGCAGGTTTTCCCGTCTCCCTCGAAAAAAGCTCCGGATTCTTCCCGTATTGCCACAACCCATAGAAAAATAGAGCAATAAAAGCTGAACTGACCCAAAATAAAGGATTTAAGAAAGGCTTAATTTTTGCTTTGGTATAATGTAAATTGGCTGAGTTTTTTTGACCAGATGACATAATGACAACCAAAAGTAACTGTGTTTTCAATTGTAACTGAAAAATTAAATTTTGGTTAAAAACTTAAGAAAAATTTTAGTAGTCGATTTTTTTGGTGAGCAATTTAAGTAAATAAACTTGGTTTAAAATTGAGCAATCCGAGTTCTCTTTTAAGGAGCTTTTATTGCCGGGTGTTTTCATTCTAAATTTTTTATTTTGAACAAGGAACCCTAAACAGTGAATAAGCAATCTTTTTTGATAATTTATAGCCACAAATTGAGAATTTTATGACTTTTAATTAGGATGAAAAATCCCCCCAATCCCCCAATACCCTAAGTCCCCACCGTTTTCACCTCCGAGAATGAAAACGCCCTGTTTTTATTGGGCTGATTTTATTAGCAATGATACCCCGATTCCTAGTCCTAATAAATTCGGTCCCCAAGCTGACAAAATGGGAGATAAGACTCCGCTAACTCCTAATGCACTGCTTAAAAAAGCTAGTAAATAATAGGAAAAAACCACTAAAACACAAATCCCAAAACTGGTAGCTTTACCCCGATTTTGCGGACTAATTCCTAATGCGGCTCCTAACAATCCAAAGATTAAACACACAAAAGGAAGAGCAAATTTTTCTTGAATACGTACTTGTAATTTGAGAATTTTTTTGTCATCTTTACTATCTTTTAAGGTATTTAAACATTGATAAGATTCGCGAATTGTCATTTGATTATAGTCTTTACATTTCTTACTTAAATCAATGGGAGTTCGCGGTAAATCTAATTGTTGTTGTTCAAAACTTGCTATACTTTGATAAGAACCATCAGGAGCTAATAAATAAACTGATCCATTATAAAAATCCCACTTATTATCAGCAATATTCCAAGTCGCTGATTTCGCAATAATAATTTGAGTCAGATTCGGTTGAGAACGATCTAAAATAGTTAAACCTGTCATCTTTGTACCATCAAATTCTTCGGCATAAAATAACCTAGTTAAGGCGTATTTTTGTTCCCCATTTTCCACCGTTATTTTGCCATATTGAGGGTAAATAATATTTTTTTGTTTAAATTTATTGCTATCATTTTTTAAGGCTTGATCTAAAATGATTTCTGCTTGATTATTCGCTTTGGGACTAATATAATCATTAAAAAAGAAAGTTAATCCGGTAATCAGTAAACTTAAAATTATCGCCGGAATTACTAACCGATAAACAGTTATTCCCATACTACGTAAAGCAATAATTTCACTATCACTAGAAAGTCGACTATAGGACATTAAACAAGCTAATAACATCGACATGGGAAAAGCTAATACTACAAATTCTGGCATTTTTAGCATTAAAACTTTAATTGCAACATCGAATAATAACCCTGATTCTGTTACTTTCCTGACTAAATCAAATAATGTGCCGATCGCCACTCCTAGGGAAGTAAATAAACCCATTCCAAAAAGAAAAGGGGCAATTAATTCACTAAAAATATAGCGATCCATTAAGCTAAAAATGTTAAATTTATTGGTTTTCATTAGCACAAAAAATTATTATTAAAGATAAATATTTTATTCATTTGCTTCTTTTAAAAGAGCTTGATAAAGGATTTTACTAATACGAAAATCTGCTTTTTGTATTAATTCATCGAGGACTGGTTTTACTGAAACAATAATTTTTTGATGTTTAGCTTGTAATAAAATACCTAATAAACCTGTTACTTTTAAATTATAAAAAACTGCCAATTCCCGACCTCTTTTTTCATCCATTAATAATATATTTGCTCCTAATTCAAGAGCTAAAATAATTGCTTCTGCTTCACCTTGATGGATATTATTATAATTTGAAAGTAGTTCAATAAGTTGAAAATCGTTGTTAATAGATTGTGTTTTTATCCATAATAAAGATTGTACTTCTAATGCTCCAGGAACAGGTTTATTAGTTTTTGCTTTTACTAATTCATTATAAACAGCTTTGGGAATAATAATTTCTTCATAAAGCTGATACAACAAGTCTAATTGTCCAATGGCCGCTAGATTAGTAAGAGGAGAAGTATCGCTAATAATAATCATAAAACTCCCATTGATTTTAGGGTTTTAATATCAGCTTCGAGATCATCAATATCATAATTGAGAGTTAAATTTCTGAGTGCCAATTCATGTTGAAATTCCAAAACAGTTAAACCTAACCAAGCTCTAATTTGACCACTACTAATCTTTTTTTGTTGATACAATAAGAGGGCAAGTTCTAATTTTAATTCATCTTCACTAAGTTCAGCGGCTTTTAATATTTCATGGGGAATAGTAATACTCATAAGATTTTTTTCCTGGTCATGATTTTTAACATAATGATAACTAATTTTTGAGCTTATGACAAATTAAATTTAAAATTTATTACTCCTATATTTTAAATTTGTCACCTAAATAATATTGTCTGACCAAACTATTATTATAAAGTTCCTCAGATGTTCCATTGGCAAGAATTTCACCATCCCGCATAATATAAGCGCGATCGGTAATTTCTAAGGTTTCTCTCACGTTATGATCGGTAATTAAAATACCGCGGTGATGATCACATAAATTAGCAATAATTTTTTGAATTTCTGACACGGCGATGGGATCAACTCCGGCAAAAGGTTCATCTAATAATAAAAATTGTGGACCATTTTCGCCGACAGCTAAAGCTCTTGCTAGTTCAGTTCTTCTACGCTCACCGCCAGAAACATAAGCTCCCAAAGTATTAGCGACTTTTTCTAAGCGAAATTCGGTTAATAAATAATGCAAACGTTTTCTTTTTTCCTGGTAAGAAATAGGATTTTGTTCCAAGACTAATTGGAGATTTTCTTTCACAGTTAAACGACGAAAAATACTGGGTTGCTGCGTTAAATAGCCGATTCCTAAAAGTGCTCTTTTATCAATGGTTAATTTGGTAATATCATAATCATGAAGCCAAACTTTACCTTGATTTGGTTTAATTAAACCTGTAGTAATGTAAAATGTCGTAGTTTTTCCCGCACCATTTGGTCCTAATAAACCGACAATTTCTCCTTGATTAACTTGCAGGTTAACCCGGTTAACTACTAATCTTTTTCCGTAATATTTATGGATATTTTCTAATCTAATAGTCACTTTTTATCTATATTTTTATCTATATTTTTTTCGGCAATTATAGTTTCTAAAACTTGGGCTGTTTCAATTTGTGTTTCTAAGTTTTCAGTGGAAGAAACTAGGCTACTAAGACCATTAACTAAGTTAAGTAAATTAGTTCTAAATTTCGGATCTCCAGTAAGTTGATCCAAGTCTGAGGTTATTTTTTGGGCATTTTCAAAGGTAACTCTAGCCGCATCTAATGTTTGCTGCAATACAACAATATTAGTCGGATCATTCACACTTTTAGAAATATCTCTTAAGTTAGCAGAAGCTTCCGCTGCATTTGCGGTTAATACTTCTAAATTTTGAACCGTTTTTTCTAATTTAACCTGATCTAAAGTCTGATTAACTTTCGTCATAGTTTGGTTAGATGTCACTAAAAGTGTCTGCAATTTTTGGCTGGTATCACTAATACTTTTGCTCGAGTTACTAATATTATTTAAACTGGCTTGAATATTACTACGATTTTCCGTAACTAAACCATTTAAATTTTTAGTTAAAACACTAATTTCCTGAGCCGTATCGCCAAATTGTGTTACTGTATTATCAATTTTACTCGCTGTTACGGTTAGTTGATTAGAGGTTTTTTCTGCTGCTTGAGTCACGGAATTAGCCGCACTAGAAAAGGTTTTAATTTCCGTTCTTACCGCTTTAGATAACATGGTTAATTCTTTACTCAAAACCGCTATTTCTCCCGCTGCTAAACCAGCATTTTTAGCGGTATTATTAAGGTTAGCAAAAAAGGTCGGATCTGTATAAAGATCTGTTAATTTGGCGGTACTTCTCAATAATAAATCAAAACTCACACCAATTTGGCCATTCAGATTATCATCAGCACAAATAATAACCTCAGAATTACAATTTTCGGCCGCTGGATCCAAGTTTTGCGCTTCACTTTTGAGGTCACTTTTGGGCATCAAATCAATAGCAGTTTCCCCAATTAATCCCGCTTGATTTGCTTCCACCAAGGTGTCTTTTGGTATTTTTAAATTAGGTGCAGTAATTTCCACTGTCACATCTACGCCATTAGCTCCGGGGTCCACAGCGACAATCTTCCCCACTTCAAACCCACGATAACGCACCGCTGCGCCTTTTTTCATGCCATTGGCATTAGCAAACTGTACTTTAAATGTATAGGCATTTTTGGCGATTTCTAACCCTTTTAACCAGACACTTAAACCGGCAAAAACGGCCACGCCAAATATGATAAATAAACCGACTGTTCCTTCTCGCATCATTCGCGATCTCATTTTTCCCCCCCTTTATTCAGTTAACAGTTATCAGTTAACAGTTATTAATTGTTAATGGATATTTAATCAATGACTCGAATTGGACCTTCAACACTAGCACTGAAAAATTGTCTGACTAAAGGGTTATCCGTGGTCTCAATTTCGGTTACTGTGCCCTCCCATTGTACTTTACCTCCATAGAGAAATATTACTCGATCCGCAGTACGGCGAATGGTGCTATCTTGGTGCGATACCATCACATAAGTAGCGCAAACTCCTTGGGACTGTTGCAAGTTTCTCACTAAATCCTCAACTACCGTGGAGGCGATCGGATCTAAACCGGCGGTGGGTTCATCATATAAAATAACTTCGGGGTTATATTGATCATTGTCAGGATTGGCCATAATTGCCCTCGCAAAACTGACTCTTTTGCGCATTCCTCCTGATAATTGGGATGGATAGCGATCGCCCACACCCCTTAAACCCACCATATCCAGCTTTTCTTCCACCAATTCGCGAATCCGACGACGGGATAAACGGGAATGTTGATATAATATAAAACCAACATTTTCTGCCACGGTCAAAGAATCAAATAAAGCGGCTTGTTGAAAAACCATACCAATACCCATGGGATCATTACCATCCTCAATCAGGCCCTGTCTGAGTTTTTCTTTAATATAAACTTGACCGTAATCAGGTGCAAGAAGACCAGCAATAATCCGTAAAATCGTCGATTTTCCTGTACCAGAAGGTCCAATAATTACTAACGCTTCCCCCTGATAAATAGTCAGATCAATGTCATCAACAATAACATTATTACCAAAGGATTTAGAAATCCCTTTTAATTCGATCAGAGGTTTTTTTTCTAACATAAATAAACCATTGACAGTTAACAGTTGATAGTTGACAGTTGACAGTTGACAGTTGATAGTTGACAGTTGACAGTTGACAGTTGATAGTTGACAGTTGATAGTTGACAGTTGATAGTTGACAGTTGATAGTTGACAGTTGATAGTTGACAGTTGATAGTTGAAAATTAGCTAATAATTAATAATTAAAAATTATCAATTAAAAATTATCAATTATTAACTATCAATTACTCGATATTGATGCCAAAAACTCGGCCAAACGCTTTTTGGACTTTGTAACCAGAATCAATGGATTCTAAAGGATCTTTGCGGAGTCGGTGACGTAAACAAAGGGTAATAACTCGCTGAATATCGTCAACTGTAACCTCGGTGCGTCCTTCAAGGGAGGCGATCGCCTTTGCTGCACGATTAGTCACAATATCGCCGCGCAAACCATCCACATCTAATTCGGAACAAACCTCGGAAATTTTGACCCTATACTCATAATCCATATTTACCGAGGGTAAAAGTTCCTGAGCATTGACGATTTTTTCCTGTAAAGCTTCCTGTTGAGTTTGGTATTTTTCACAAAAAACCGGGGGATTTTGGTCAAAATCGGAGCGTTGTTCCACAATTTGGACGCGTAAATCAGGTTCTTTCACCGTACGAATTTCAGCGTGCATTCCGAAACGGTCAAGTAACTGAGGGCGTAATTCACCTTCTTCGGGGTTGCCTGAACCTACCAACACAAAACGAGCGGGGTGACGGATGGAAATACCTTCCCTTTCCACGGTATTCCAACCGGAAGCGGCGGAATCGAGGAGTACATCCACCAAGTGATCATCAAGCAGGTTTACTTCATCCACATAGAGAATACCACGATTAGCTTTAGCCAACAAACCGGGTTCAAAAGCCTTTACCCCTTCAGAAAGTGCCTTTTCAATGTCAATAGTGCCGCAAACGCGGTCTTCAGTAGCTCCCAAAGGAAGATCAATCATTTGGACCTTTTTGGGGACAATTTGCAGGGGAACTTGGTTTTCGACCTTTTGTTTCACCTCATCTCCCATCAAATCGAAATCAGTTGGGTGACTATTAAAAGGATCATTGGCTACCACATCTATTTCGGGCAATAAATCAGCTAAAGCGCGAATGGTGGTAGATTTTCCCGTCCCGCGATCGCCCATAATCATGACACCACCGATTTTGGGGTCAATCACATTGAGCAATAAAGCCAACTTCATTTCTTCTTGGCCGACAATGGCCGTAAAGGGAAATACTAAACGACGAGTTTTAGGGGGAGCTTGGAGTGTTGCAGTCATGGGGGAATATAATTATAAACTTTAATAACCTAACAATTTTGCCATATTAAGGTCATTAGTTGACAGTTGACAGTTGACAGTTGACAGTTGATAGTTGACAGTTGATAGTTGATAGTTGATAGTTGATAGTTGACAGTTGATAGTTGATAGTTGATAGTTATTACCTAAAAACCTATTACCTATTACCTATTACCTCTTACCTCTTACCTGACTTGGTGCAAGAAGTCTAATTATCAACGGGTAAAACGGCTCCTTGTAAATTAGCATGAAGTAAATTAACATCATCTAAATTAGCATGGGAGAGAATGGCATTTTTAAGATTAGCAGAACTTAAATTAGACCAACAGAACTTAACCCCATATAAAATGGATTCACTTAAATCACAACTTTTTAAACTGGTCCAAGTCATACTAGCGGATTTAAAATTAGCACAATGAAAATTACTTTGACTAAAATTAGAACCATTAAGATTAGCTAAACTAAAATTAGCCTTAATTCCACTAACTTTAATACCATTAACTCCCTGTAAAATAGCTTGGGAAAAATTAGCGCCATCCACATGAGCTTCAATGAGGATAGCATTAGTTAAATTAGCATTTTGTAAATTAGCATCCGTGAAAATAGCTTGTGTGGAATTAGCTCTTGGTAAGCTAGCGTGACTTAAATTGGCCTTAGTTAAATTAGCTTGTTTTAAAATAGATTCATTTAAAATAGCATTAGTTAAATTAGCAGCAATTAAATTAACATTACTTAAATCAGCAGCTCTTAAACTAGCATCGACTAAAATAGCATTAGTCATAATTGCTTTGGTAAGATTAGCGGTAATTAAATTAGCTTGAGTTAAATCAGCTTCTAAATTAGCATGGCTTAAATTAGCTTCTCGTAAATTAGCGCGAATCAAAGAAGCTCCGGTTAAATTTGTCCCGGTAAAATCAGAACCCCTTAAATTAGCACCATCTAAACAAACACCACCTAAAAAAGCCCCCTTTAACTGAAGATTAGCAAAATTGCGTTCACCTGCTGTATATCTTTCGATTAACTCACCCGTATCCATAATTAGATTGTCCTTAGTTCAAAAATATTTCAAAATACATAAATAGGTTATAACAGATTCACAAAATGGGTTTAAATTTGTTTAAATTAATTAGAGGTCGATGGCTGATTCTGGGTATTATTTCGTTTATCCTGACCCTTAGCTGTAGTTGGTTATGGTGGAATTATGCCCGTTTACAAACAGCTAAATCTTATCCCGTGGAGGCCTTTTGGGTATTAGGCGGCAGTATCAACAGGGAAATTTATGTCGCCAAATTAAGGCAACAAGTACCCCATATTCCTATCTTAATCTCTCAGGGTTCCAAAGAACCTTGCATCCTGTTACTTTTTCAGAGAGAAAAAGCGATTTTAGATAACGTTTGGTTGGAATTATGTGGTAAAAATACTTTTGGTAATTTTTATTTTGGTGTTCCCATTATGCGTCAATGGGGAATACATAAAGTTAAATTAATTACTTCCCAAAGTCATTTACCCAGAGCAAAATTAATGGCCGAAATTATTTTAAATGTTAATGGAATTGCCTTAGAATTAGATATTGTACCCGAAAAAGGTGTGCCGGGTAATCGAGAATTTCCCCTAAAAACCTTTTTAGATGTTACGAGAATGATATTTTGGTCTCCTTTGAGTCAAATAATTACTCCCCAATGTAACAAGATTACTCAATTAACTGAAGTTAACTTAAATGATTGGTATAAACAAGGTTTTGCTTGTGAATTTCAAGGTCAATTAAAAATACCCAAATTACCCAAAAAATAGGGTGGTTGTTTTTGCCCCTCCAAACTTTGATACAATTTAATCGAAGCACGGTTTCCCCGTCTTTGCTTAAATTAAGGAGTTTAAAAAGATGCACATATTAATGGAAGTAGCCGCCAGTGGTGCTAAGTTTCCTGTTTATTTTACTGCTGTTTATGTGGTTGGTTTTATTGCTGCGGTGACTTTGGGTTCTCTTGCTTGGTATAACTCAAAACGACCGGCTGGCTGGGAAGATCAAGATCGTCCCGATTATATTCCTAAAATCAAGAACGAGGAAAAAACTAAATAATTCTCAATTATCTTATTAGAGTGGGTTAAACCCCACTCTTAATTAATTTCTATGAATTTTGTTCATAAGTATTTAATTAAATATCAAGCATTAATTCCCACAGTTATTGGATTGACAATGACAGGAATTACCCTGTTTATTTTTCAGTTATTAATTACCAAAGAAACGAAACAAATTGAGCAAATAATTGACACGGAATTAATAACTATTGAAAATAAAATAGAAGAGCACATTGAAACAAGAATACTTGCTTTAGAAAGGATGGCTCAAGGTTGGCAAATTAAAGGAGGAATATCTCAAGCTGAATGGGAGAAAGATGCCAGTCATCATTTTAATGATTATCCAGGCTATCAAGCCATCCAATGGATAGATCGTAATTATTATGTTCGTTGGATTGTGCAAAAAAAAGGAACTGAAAAGGCAATTAACTTAAATTTAACTTGGGAAAAAAATCGTAAACAATCATTAGATTACGCTAAAAATAACCGTAAAACTTTCATTAGTAAAAATATTAATTTTGTGCAGGGAGGACCAGGTTTTTTAGTTAATATTCCTCTTTTTATTGACAATAAATTTGAGGGTTTTATGACCGGTATTTTCAATAATAATTCCTTATTATATAAACTTTTATTACCAGAAGCAGTTAAAGGTTATCAAATTTTTATTTATGAAGAATCCCATTTAATTTATAGTACAACTAAAGACAAAGAAAAAGATAATTTGATCTGGAGACAAGAAAAAAAATTAAACTATAAAGGCCTGAATTGGCACATTATTTTAATTCCGAATTTGCCCTTTATCAAACAGCAGCAATCATCCTTACCCATAGTTTTTTTAATTACAGGAATCATAATTTCTTGGCTTTTAGCATGGATTATTTATTTATTAATAAAATCTCAACAACGCAATTATTTATTAAATAAAGAAATAAAAGAGCGTAAAAAAGTAGAACAAACTTTACTAGAGAGTGAAGAAAACTATCGTTCTTTAATTAACAATTTAGCCACAGGTGTAGTGGTTCATGGTAAAGATAAAAGTATTATCTTCTGTAATTATGCCACTTGTGAACTAATGGGATTGACCATGGATCAAATGTTAGGAAAACAAGTAATTGATCCCAAATGGCAACTATTTTCAGAACAGGGTCAGATTTTGTCTCCTGATGAGTATCCCACTAATATAACCTTTGCCACCCATCAACCAGTTAAAAATGCGATTATCGGGATTTATTCAGCGCCTAAAAAGTCATTAGCTTGGCTTTTAATTAGTATTTTCCCTGAATTTGATCAACAGGGAGAACTTAAGCAAGTAATCGCTACTTTAAATGATATAACCGATCGCAAAGAAACCGAAGAAGCATTACAAAATAGTGAAAATAAATATCGATCTTTAATTAATAATTTACACGCTGGTGTGGTAGTTCATCATGCTGATACTAGCATTTCTTTATGTAATAATACCGCTTGCGAACTATTAGGATTAACTCGGGATCAAATGTTTGGAAAAACTGCCCTTGATCCTGCTTGGCATTTCTTTTACGAAGATGGTAAAATTATACCTTTTGAATTCTATCCGGTTAATCAAGTAATAGGGACAAAACAGCCTTTAGAAAACTTAATTATCGGTATTAATAGACCAATTGATAACTCAAAAGTATGGGTATTAGTTAATGCTTTTCCAGAGTTTACTTCTGAATGTAAAATTAAACAAGTAGTGGTTACTTTTATCGATATTACTGCGAGAAAAGAAGCGGAAGATTCTTTACAAAAAGAATTAAATAAAATGATTCTTTTCCGAAAAATAACTAATCAAATTCGTCAAAGCTTAGATTATGAACAAATTTATCAAACTGCAGCCATTGAAATAGGAAAAGCTTTTAATGTGAATCAGGCCTTAATTTATACCTGTGAATCTTTTCCGAATCAAACTGATATTAAAACCATAAAAGTTATCTGTGTTGCCGAATATATTAAGGGAAATTATGCACCATTATTAAACCTAGAAATTCCCGTTATTGGTAATCCCTATATGGAAACTTTAGTAACAAAAGAAGGGGCAATTCCTGTGGATAATATTTATAATCATCCCTTACTAACTTCCAGTCAATCTTTATTAGAATTAATGCAGCTTAAATCTTTATTAACAGTATGCACTTTTTATCAGGGAGAAGTTAATGGAATTATTGGTTTACATCATTGTGATAATTTTCATCATTGGACAAAAGATGAAATCGAATTATTAGAATCTCTCGCTGAACAATTAGGAATTGCCATTGCTCAAGCTCGTCTTTTAAAACAAGAAAAACAAATTCAAGAAGAATTAGTAAAGTATAATTTAGACTTACAAAAAGCGAGACAGGAAGCTGATTTAGCCAATAACACTAAAAGTGAATTTTTAGCAATGATGAGTCATGAAATCCGCACTCCCATGAATGGAGTCATGGGAATGACAAACTTATTAGAAGATACGGAATTAAGCGAACAACAACGAGATTTTGTCCAAACAATTCGCAGTAGTGGTGATAGTTTACTGACAATTATTAATGATATTTTAGATTTTTCTAAA
Organism: Synechococcales cyanobacterium S06; assembly: GCA_011391125.1. GTDB lineage: Bacteria > Cyanobacteriota > Cyanobacteriia > Cyanobacteriales > JAABRE01 > JAABRE01. The sequence continues at coordinate 25,727 of JAABRE010000047.1, read as the reverse complement.
ATCGAATCAGAAAAATTAGAATTAGAACAAAACCCCTTTAATATTTCACAATGTATTGAAAATGTTTTAAACTTATTACAATTTCAAGCCCATAAGAAACAAATTAAATTAATCTATATAGAAGAGCAATTAACACCTAAAAATTTCCGAGGTGATGTGAATAGAATCCGCCAAATTTTACTTAATCTTTTGGGAAATGCCATTAAATTTACGAAAAAAGGAGCAGTAACTTTGAGTATTTCTAGTCAGAAAATCGACTCCGAAAATAGTAATAAATATGAACTCAAATTTGTTATTAAAGATACCGGAATTGGCATCCCCAAAGACCGGCAAAATCGCTTATTTCAGGCATTTAGTCAGGTAGATAGCTCCACATCCCGTAATTATGGTGGAACAGGTCTAGGATTGGCTATTAGTAAGCGTTTAGCCGAAATTATGGAGGGTGAAATGTGGGTAGAAAGCGAAGAAAATTTGGGTTCAACCTTTTATTTTACCATTATTTTACCTGCTACTCTGAGAAAGATAAATGAAGGCGAGCAAAAAACGTTTTCTCAGCTCAATATCCGCCACCAAAATAATAATTCTCTAAAAATTCTATTAGCAGAAGATAACATAGTCAATCAAAAAGTAGCTTTATTTACTTTAAAAAAACTTGGTTATCAAGCGGAGCTGGCCAACAATGGTTTAGAAGTAATTGAAATTTTACAACAAAAACATTATGATCTCATTTTAATGGATGTACAAATGCCAGAAATGGACGGTTTAGCCGCAACTAAATGGATTAGAAAAAACCTGAATCAACAACCTAGAATTATTGCCATGACGGCTAATGCAATGGAGGGAGATCGTCAATTATGTTTAGAGGCTGGCATGAATGACTATCTTACCAAACCAATCAATTTAGAAAAGTTAAAACAAGCGTTAAATCAATAGACTTCTTGCACCAAGTCGCGGTAAGAGGTAATAGGTAATAGGTAATAGGTAATAGGTATAAACTATCAACTATCAACTATCAACTATCAACAGTCAACTATTAACTATCAACTATCAACTATCTATTAAAAATATTCCTGTAAAGCTTTCACTTCAAGGGGTTGCGACTGTAAAGAGCGAATTGCGGCCACCGTGGCCTTAGCGCCGGCGAGCGTCGTAATAATCGGCAACTTATAATCGATCGCACTACGACGGATTTGACGGGAATCAAATTGGGAATCTTCCCCAGAAGGAGTATTAACAATGAACTGAATTTGGTCATTTTTAATTGCGTCAATGACATGGGGGCGGCCTTCATGCACCTTCAAAATCAACTCCACATCTTGAACACCATTTTCCATCAAAGCATGACGAGTGCCAGAAGTGGCCATGATTTTAAAGCCCAATTCCTGCAAATCCTTGACCACAGGAACAGCAGCCACCTTATCCCTGTCGTTCATAGAAACAAACACCGTTCCCGAAGTCGCCAACCTGACTCCTGCCGCCAATTCTGCCTTGGCAAAGGCCTTACCAAAATCGCTGTCAATGCCCATTACTTCGCCAGTAGAGCGCATTTCTGGACCGAGGATAGTATCCGCGCCCGCAAACTTGTCAAAGGGCAAGACAGCCTCTTTAACGGCAATATGAGTGGGGATGATTTCCTCAGTTACACCTAAAGACTCTAAAGTTTGCCCCGACATGACAATTGAAGCAATTTTCGCCAAAGGACGGCCCGTAGCTTTAGAAACAAAGGGAACAGTACGAGAAGCGCGGGGATTTGCTTCTAAAATATAGACTTGATCGCCCTGCACTGCATACTGAATATTCATCAACCCAATGACGTTTAAAGCCTTAGCCAGTTTAACAGTCCATTCGCGAATGGTAGCTAAAACCGAGTCAGGGAGGGAAGTGTGGGGAATGGAGCAAGCGGAATCTCCGGAGTGAATGCCAGCCTGTTCAATGTGTTCCATTAAACCACCGATGACCACCGCACCAGTATGATCGGCGAGGGCATCAATATCCACTTCGATGGCATTTTCAAGGAATTTGTCGATCAAAATCGGGTGATCTGGTTCAATATGAACCGCGAATGTCATGTAATGCTTTAATTCCTCATCAGAATAGACGATTTCCATCGCTCTACCACCTAAAACGTAGGAAGGCCGAACTACCACAGGATAACCGATACGACGAGCAACCGTGAGAGATTGCTCATAACTTCTAGCTAAACCGTTAGCCGGTTGTTTAATGTCCAATTCCCGCAGAATTTTCTCAAAACGCTCCCTATCTTCAGCAGTATCAATGGAATCGGGGGAAGTTCCCCAAATTTTGGTAGAAACGGGACAATTAGGACTATTAAGATAGTTTTGCAAAGGTACAGCCAATTTTAAAGGAGTTTGCCCCCCAAATTGAACGATAATCCCCGCAGGTTGCTCAGTTTCGATGATATTCAGCACATCTTCCTTGGTTAAGGGCTCAAAATAGAGGCGATCGCTGGTATCGTAGTCAGTAGAGACAGTTTCGGGATTAGAATTGACCATAATTGTCTCAAAACCTTGGTCTGAAAGGGCAAACGCCGCATGACAGCAACAATAGTCAAACTCGATCCCTTGACCAATGCGGTTCGGACCACCTCCTAAAATCATCACTTTCGGTTTTTCTGAGGGGAGAACTTCCGATTCTCCCTCCTCGTAGGTCGAGTAATAATACGGGGTTAACGCTTCAAATTCCGCTGCGCAGGTATCGACTAATTTATAAACTGGATTAATACCTAAACTTTGGCGAAAAGCTCGCACTTCATCTTCCGTGGTATTGGTAGCAAAGGCAATTTGGCGATCGCTAAAACCCTGCTGTTTCGCAAAGCGTAATTGTGCTTTGGTTAAACTCTTTAAGGGATTACGTTTGAGGAATTTTTCGGTACTAATTAACTCCTCTAACTTGTCTAAAAACCAAATGTCGATCGCCGTCAAATCGTGAATTTCTTCAACAGACATCCCCAATTGGAAAGCTTGATAAATCGAGAAGACGCGATCGGGATTAGGAGTGCGCAAACTAGAGGAAACTTGAGCTAGAGTGGGTAAATTCTCTTTTTTGTCACAACCGAAGCCATAACGACCAGTTTCCAACGATCTTAACGCTTTTTGGAAGGATTCGCAGAAAGTACGACCGATCGCCATGGCTTCACCCACCGACTTCATTTGAGTAGTCAAAACTGGTTGAGCACCGGGGAACTTTTCAAACGCAAATCGAGGAATTTTGGTAACCACATAGTCGATGGTTGGCTCAAAAGAAGCGGGAGTTTTCTTGGTAATATCGTTCTTAATTTCGTCCAAAGTATAACCTACAGCTAACTTGGCCGCAAACTTGGCGATCGGGAAGCCCGTAGCTTTGGAAGCCAACGCCGAAGAACGAGACACCCGAGGATTCATTTCAATGACGATGACATCGCCATTTTGGGGATTAACGGAAAACTGAATATTAGAACCACCAGTTTCTACGCCAATCTCCCGAATAATCGCCAAGGAATAATCTCGTAAACGCTGATACTCCTTATCTGTAAGGGTTTGAGCGGGAGCAACCGTGATGGAATCTCCTGTGTGAACACCCATGGGGTCGAAATTTTCAATGGAACAGATAATCACCACATTATCGGCCAAATCCCGCATTACCTCAAGTTCGTATTCCTTCCAACCTAAAAGGGATTTTTCGACTAAAATCTGGGAAACTGGGCTCATTTCCAAGCCATATTTCGCCATTTCTTCGTATTCCTCTTGATTATAAGCAATTCCGCCTCCGCTCCCGCCAAGGGTAAAAGCTGGGCGAATAATGAGGGGATAACTACCGATTTCATGGGCTACCTCCATCGCTTCCTTGATATTCTTAGCAATACCAGAAGGGCAGACGGGAACGCCAATCCTTGCCATCGCTTGCTTAAACAAGTCTCGATCTTCCGCCATTTTAATCGACGGTAATTTAGCGCCAATTAACTCGACGTTGTACTTATCCAAAACCCCACTTTCAGCTAAATTGACCGCTAAATTAAGCGCAGTTTGGCCTCCCATGGTGGGTAAAAGTGCATCTGGCCTTTCCTTGGCAATAATTTTTTCGAGAATATCTGGGATTAAAGGCTCAATGTAGGTTTTATTGGCCATTTCTGGATCGGTCATAATGGAAGCCGGATTTGAGTTAACCAAAATAACCTCGTACCCCTCTTCTCGTAAGGCTTTACAAGCTTGAGTGCCGGAGTAGTCAAATTCGCAGGCTTGACCAATGATGATGGGACCTGCTCCTAGAAGTAAGATTTTCTTTAAGTCTTGGCGACGGGGCATATTTTTTCCTGTACGATTTAAGTCAAGACTATTTTATAAGTTATTGCTTAGTTATGAACGGATTTAATGTTTAAGTTTACTGACACTTGACAATTAACCATGAATAATTTATCGCATTTCCTCGGGGATTTTTTTACAAAAATTAATCTTATTGGGATAATTTTTGATTTATTACCATACAAATAAGTTTAAAATTAAAAGTAATTTGAATCCCATTGTGGTGAGGATGAACGCAAATGCTATATTTTAACTGGGTAACTCAGTTCGGTACGAGTCGTATTGATACGGCCATCGATATTGCCCTGGATGCTAATGGTAATTATTTTATTGCTGGTGATACCCAAGGCAGTTTATTAGAGGGAGCAAATCAGGGAGATTTCGATGTTTGGTTAGCTAAATATTCTGAAGATACAGAAGGTCAACCACAAGAAGATTGGCGCAAACAAATTGGGACCAGTGGAATTGATCAAACAAAAGGAATATTTACAGGGAGCAATGGCGATCTCTATCTTACTGGTAATACTTATGGTAATTTAGGTGGCACAAACGCAGGTGGTTCTGATGTTTGGTTGGCTCGATACAATACCAACGGCGATCAAGTTTGGCTACTTCAACCGACGGGGACAAATACCGTTAATAGTTCTAATGATGATAAATCTAACGATATTTTTGTCGATGCTCAGGGTAATATTTATCTGACCGGTACTCGTAATACTACTAATGGTGATACCAATATTTGGGTAGCAAAATATACCCCCAACGGAACTTCAGCACCGAGTCAACAATGGTTGACCACTCTCGAAAGTAGTAGTAATGATGTCGCTAACTCTGTTACAGTCGATAGTGATGGTAATGTCTATATTACTGGTTATACGGAGGGAGCTTTACCTGATAATACGAGCCAAGGTAGTTTAGATGCTTTCGTTGCCAAATACAATACAAATGGCGAAAAAGACTGGGTTAAACAATTTGGGACGGAAAAACGCGAAGAAATCAGGGATATAGTAGTTGATAGCAGTGATAATGTTTATCTGGTGGGTTATTCCGATGGTTCATTAGCTGGAAGTAATGCCGGTAAATGGGATAGTATTCTCGTAAAATATGATACCAATGGCAACGAAATTTGGAAAACTCAAAAAGATATTTCTAGTTCCAGTAATGATGATGCTTTTGCCGTTGCGATTAATGATGTTGGTAACATTTTTGTTACTGGTCGAACCGTTGGTATTATCAGTGATGAAGACAAATTAGATTTTGTGGGTGAAGTCGATGATATTTGGGTCGCTGAATATTTACCCAGCGGTGAGATCGTTAAAAATGCCGAAGATCAGAAAAGCATTCGACAGTATGGTAGTAATTCCACTGATATTCCCCAAGCTATCGCTATTAAAGCAGATACTCCTGACTCTGAAGGTGTGGTTAATTATAATGTTTTAGTCGCGGGTTCGACCTACGGTTCATTGTCCACTGACCTAAAGAATTCGGGTTTAAGTGATTCTTTTTTCATCAAATATACCACCGAAGATCAAGGAGTGGAACTTCCCACCGAAGGAGATATTACTTTAGGAGCTGCCAAAATTTCTTTTTCACAAGATAAATATAAGGTTAGTCCCACTGAAGTATTTTCTGTTCCCATTAGAATTGAAGATGCGATCGGTGTTCGCTCCATTGATTTTGAGATCGATTTTGCCCGCTCCTTTTTTAGCTACAATCAACCCGAAGACCCCCAAACTCAACTTGGCGCTTTACTTCAGGCAAATGGTCCAGCCAATCTACTTACTAATTGGACGATTAATGTTTATCCCACCGATAAAGGAATTAAGGTTAATTTGTTTAATAACGTCGAAGATATACCTCCTCCCCAAGATGGCGGTGAACCTTTACCTCAACCCGAAGACCAAGACAAGTTAGATGGAGTCTTCGCAATTTTAAATTTTACGGTTTTTGGTGATGAAGCTGCGATTACACCACCAAATGCTGAACCAAGTCCTTTTACCCTGACTAATGTTTTGGTTAACGAGGAACCTCGAAATAATTCCACTACGAATATGGCCATTGTACCTGATTTATTGCAGGTAGTTAATACTAGCGAGACCAATGTGATGGAAGCCAATGCGGTTTTTGCCAATGGTGTGGATATCCAATTAAGTCGCAGTATTGATCTTGATGTGCTGAATCTCTATTCCCGACAAATTGGTGATACTGAATTTTTTGAAACCACAAAAGATGTCCGGGTAACTAGCAGCAATGGTCAAGATATTGAAGGCTCTTTAGTCTGGGATAAAGCTACCGATCTGCTTACTTTTGTCAAATCTGGCAATAGTTTTACCCCCGGAACCTATAATCTCTTTTTGGATGGTACTACGGCCGTAACATTCGATGCTGAAGGCAACCCCATTACTGGTGGCTTAATCAGTCCTTTAGGCAAACCTTTGGATGGTGACATCAGAGATGATCAACCTAGCGGCGATTTTGTTGGTACTTTTGTCGTTCCGAACTATAATCGCATCTTCACCATTGATGAGATTACCCGTGGTCCTGGTCAATTATTGGAAATTCCCGATGAACAAGGAATCACAACGCCCCTGGCCTTAAGTATTAATAATATTCGGGGCTTGACCAAAGTAGAATTTTCCCTCACTTATAACGCCGATGTTTTAGATCAAGAAAAACTTAACTTAGTTTTAGACGATAGTCTTCTCCAAGCAGGCTGGGAATTAAGTCAAGTCAAAACCACGGACAAAGATTTAGGAAAAGTGAATGTTACTTTGACCGGTACTACACCTTTAAACTTTACTGGAGAAACTGATTTACTTAAGATTGATGCTACGGTTCGTAATGATGCTCCCTATGGTGTCACGAATCTCTTAGATTTAGAGTCCATTGTGTTAAATGATGGTGATGTGACTGGAAATTTTGGTGTTCATAAGGGCCTTCATCAAGTAAATTATTTGGGTGATGCTAATGGCTTTTATGTTGATAATTCTGAGCAGAAAATTTGGTATGACTCGGGAGATGCAGCCCAAATTGCCCTAGTTGGGGTAGGAGCTTTAACTGGTTTTCCCCAATTCCCTTTAATTGAACCCAAACTGATTGGTGATATTACCGGAACTCAAGGAATTACTGCTTTTGATGCGGCACTTTTGGCTTCTGAAGCATCCCGTTTGAAAGATGAACCTTTAATCCCCAATATTCCGGGTTTTGAATTTATTACCCCTGAAACTCCCGTGGTGTAATTTTCACTTTGGTTTCAAGTACATTCTTTTTGGGTTGTACTTGAAACCGCTAAATTTTTCAACGGTGGCGAAAGGGTAGAAATTGCTTAAAATTAATCTCATACTCCTCCTTGCCAGGGGAAATAATAAAAATATTCCTTATGTTAAGCTACCGTATAAAAGCGGTGTAGGGGTTAACGGCCGTTAACCCTTACTGTTAATTGATAACTGATGACTGATAACTGATGACTGATGACTGATAACTGATAACTGATAACTGGTAACTGAAATGACTGACTTAACTATTAAACAATTTGGTAGCGATAAAATTGATCAAGCTCTTGATATTTTCGTAGATAAACTTGGTAATGTTTATCTCACTGGTTTTATGGAAAGGAGTTTACCTGATAATAAAGTTGACAAAGACTTTTTTATTGCTAAATATGACCAAAACGGTACTCAAGTTTTACTTAAACAATCTGGCAAACTTTTTGAGGATATAGCTGATAGTATTTCCGTTGATAATGACGGTAATATTTATCTTGTTGGTAATACAAAAGGGATTTTAGGTAATAGAAATTACGGCAATACTGACTTTTTTATTGCGAAATATGATAGCACAGGTACACCAATTACTGCATATCAATTTGGCAGTTTTTTTGATGATGAAGTTAAGGGTTTCCAAGTAGATAGTCGGGGTAATTTTTATTTAACTGGTTATACCGAAGGCAGTTTAAATGGTATTAATAACGGTGGAAGAGATGCTTGGGTAGCTAAATATGACAGTTCTGGTGAAGAAATTTGGCTTAAACAATTTGGCACTTCTAATGATGATATAGCTTTGGATTTAGTGTTAGATGATAATAATAATATCTATCTTACTGGTTATCAAGATTTAGGAGCTGGTAGTTATAATGGTTGGATTGCTAAGTATCAAAATAATGGTACTTTAGCTTGGAAAAATGACATTTTAGATAATAATAATCTCCTCGCCAACGGTTATACAAAAAGTATTACGATAGATGAAAAAGGTAATATTTATGCCGCAGGTTTGGTTAAGGAAAAAGATAATCCTAACAGTTTTGATGTGTTATTAACCCGTTTTACCCCTGACGGTAATCAAGTTTGGTTAACACCGGAAAAAAAGGTGGAACAAATTGCCAGTGAAGGTTATGACACAGCTGAAAGTATCACCGTAAATAGTCAGGGTAATATCATTATTTCTGGTCATACTTTAGGTTATTTAGGGTTAGAAAATGGCGCAAATGAAGGCGGTTTTGATGCTTTTGTTTTGCAATATGGTCCTAATGGTACAAAACTATCCATTGAACAGGAAAAATATAGCACCAATGGCGATGATTTTGCTAATGCTATTACGGTAAATAATCTTAATCAAATTTATGTAGCAGGAGCAACTTCTGGTAATCTTGAATCTGAAAATCAAGGTGCGGAAGATATTTGGGTAGAGATTCCAGACCCCGGAAGTTTACCTTCTGATACAAGAATTGTTAGTATTCGTGATGTTGTAGCCGATAATCCTGACTTATATGATTATAAAGTTAGTCCGAATCAGGTTTTTACGGTTTATCTTGACTTAAATAATGCAGCAGGATTATTATCAGCAGATTTTGTTCTTGATTATGATGCTAATCTTTTTACTCTTTATTCTGGTCCAGCTATATCTATAGATATTCCTTCTCTAACACCAGGTGAAGATATATCTAATGGTGAATTGATATTAGTACCAGATCGTCTTTTACCTACGGTTGGAATTGGAATAGGAGGAGAAACAATCTTATTAGAAGGAATAAACTTGGGTACTTTAACTGCTGATAATAATTGGTATATTACAGCTAATCATCAAGAAGATAAAGGTAAAATTAATTTTAGTGTTTTTGGTAGTAATCCTCTTCCCATTAGTTCGGGTAGTTTAGTCGAACTAAATTTTCTAGTAGCTCCTGACGCTCCTTCCAATGTGGAAAGTCCCTTAACTTTATCCTCTGTTTCACTTAATGAAAATGGTTTTGAAACAACTGTTGCAAACGCAAATATTTTCATCCAACCTGATATTTTACAAGTGGATACCTTTGCCTTTACCCCTAATAATACAGGTTTTGAGGTTACTTTTCCTCGTAGTTTAAATCCTTATGTACTGAATTTATATTCAGGACCACAAACAGCACCTCCACCTTTTCCTTATGGAGAACCTGATGTTATTTTAACAGCTCCTAATGGTAATAATATCAATGGTTCATTATTATTGAATGAATCCCTTGATAAGATAACTTTTGTGGCCACTGGAGGGTTATTAGAAGCAGGTGAATATCAGGTAACATTAATTAGTGGATCATCTGCTTTTGTTAGTATTTTAGGTTCTCTTCTTGATGGTAATGGTGATGGTACTCCAGGGGATAATTATACTACTTCTTTTACCATTACAGAAACTGGAGCTAGTGATGAGGATCCTTTGACAGTTCAAAAGGAAGAAGTTGCTTTAATTTTACCTGATTTTAGTCGTGGTCCTAGCCAAATAATTGATGTTCCTGCTAATGATTTAAACACTGGTCTTCCTATTAGTTTGGAAACCAATCAAGAGGTTAATAGTGTCGAATTTTCCTTAATTTATAACCCTGAAACTATTAAGATAAATGGGGTTAATCTTAATGATAAATTATTTGATCAATGGACTATAAACTCTGATTTAGCTACTTCAGGAATCGCTAAAATTACTCTATCTGGTAATAATGTAGGTGATAATTTAATCACGGAAAATTACCAAGATTTATTATTTTTAGATGCCGAAGTTTTACCCACTGCTGTTTATAATTCCACTGATTTAATCGAAATTACTGATGTTTTAATTAATAATAATACCTCCATTAAGACAGTGGGCGATCGAGCAGTTCATCAAGTTACCTATTTAGGAGATGTCACCGGAAATGGCTCTTATAGCGGTTTAGATCAAGCTACGCTTAATTCTTTAATTACGGTGGATTATGTGACTGGTTTTGATGCTTTTCCCCGCATTGATCCTGTTATTTTGGGTGATGTCACCGAAGATCAAACAATTTCAGGTTTAGATTCTTCTTTAATTTTACGCGCTGGTTTAGGTATTTTTGATCGAGAAATTCCCCTTAACTATGCCACTTGATTTAGTCAAGGCACATCAAAACCTTGACAAATCCGTAGATTCATGCTATGGATCGCATTGAATATTTGTTTAATCTCCATGAAAGTTTAAATACACCATTATTAAAAACGGAAAAGAAAAAACGCAATAACAAGTCTATGTTTTGCGTTTTAGCGCTTTTTTTTGGCTTCAAACAAGGAACCCTTTTTACATGATAATCCCATGAAAAATCCAGATCATTAATCAAGATTAAAGATTTCCACTTCCTCTATTTCATCTGCTACTTGAAAACCGAAAATACGACTATAAAAATAAAATTCGCTATTTAAGGCCTGCTTAATATTTTCCGCTTTACGGAAACCATGTTGCTCTCCTTCAAAGGCTAAATAAGCAACGGGTAAACCCTTATTTTTCAAAGCTTCCACCATTATTTCCGCTTGATTTGGTGGCACGACTTTATCTTCTAATCCTTGGAAAAAGATTATGGGACAGGATAATTTATTAGTATAATTAATCGGTGATCTCTGTTCATAAATTGCTTTTTCCTCTGGATATTTCCCGATCAAATTATCTAAATATCTCGCTTCAAATTTATGGGTATCTGTCGCCAAAGTTTCTAAATTACTAATACCATAATAGCTCGCTCCCGCTTTAAATGTATCATGGAAAGTTAAGGCTGCTAAAGTAGTATAACCTCCCGCACTTCCCCCCGCAATTGCTAATTTTTCAGGGTCAACTTTTCCCTGTTTGACTAAATATTTAGCTGCATTTATACAGTCGTTGACATCGACAATACCCCAGTTTTTCGACAACCTTTGACGATATTCTCTACCATAACCCGTGCTACCGCCGTAGTTTACATCAATATAGGCAAAACCTCGACTTGTCCAATATTGTACCTTCAAATTAAGGCTTGCGGAGGTAGCTGCGGTGGGTCCTCCATGACTCCTAACTAACAGGGGAGGAAGGCTATTTTTCGGCGCAATATAGTCCTTATTTGTCGGCGGATAGTACCATGCATAAGCTATTAAACCATATTCAGTGGCAAAGGCGATCGCCTCCGGTGAGGAAATGTAGCCTGAATCTATCGCCAAGGTGCTAGATTCGCGCAAAATTTCGCTGGTATTGCTGCTTAAATCGAGTTTAATTATGGCGCTATATTGACGGGGGGATGCTCCTAAAAACAGGACTTGATTACTTTTTACCTGTAAATAAGCAAGGTAATTAAAGTTAGTTTCAAGGGGAGTTAATTGCTTACTTTTAGTATTAATTTTTGCTAAAAACCAACTACCATTTTCAGTGTAAGTACAGAGGATATTTTCTAAGTCTAAAAACCCGTAAATTGACTCCCCGAAAACCCAATGAGGAAAGCCAAATTCCGCATTTTTAGGAAAAATTGGCTCAATTTCTTGGTGGGAATTGTAACGATAAAAATTCCACCAATTATTTCTATCACTACTAAAATAAAGGGTATTATCTGGAGCAAATTGGGGTTGACAAATGGACTCATTTTCTCCAGCAATTAGTTTAATATTAGTTAAATTTCCCTGAGAATTAAACTCCCCTAACCATAGTTGGGTATTATCCCAAGGTAAATTCGGATGATCCCAAGTAACATAAGCTAAATATTGACCATTGGGGGATAAAACAGGAGCAGAATAAAAGTCATGTCCCGAAATTAAAGTAGTAATAATTCCTGTATTTATATCGACTGTTACCAGACTATTTTTAGGTTCAGAATTTTGCTTAAAATGATCCTCACAAACACAAATTAAACGACTTCTTTCTTTGTCAAAAATAAATTCTGCAAAACGTTTTTTCGATTCTTCAGTTAGGGGTTGAGGTGTCGTATTTTCTCGGTGTTTATAGAGTCTTTGGTCCTGAAAATTAGAGAAAAATATGTCACCATTAACCACTAAAAATGCACCTCCCCCGTATTCATGGACTCGGTTTCTAACATTAAAAGGAGCAGGAGTTATATCTTTTATTGTCCCGTCTTTTTGCCTTTTGACAATGACATTTCTACCTCCTTCCGTCGGTCTTTTTTCTAACCAATAAATATCGTCACCATCGAATATTGGTTCAGCTAAACCGATACTTCCTGCTACTATTAAATCAGCCGTTATTGGGGATTTCCAGCTTCCGTATTCTTTAATTTGAGTCATATTTTTTTCAGAATTTTGTTGTAATTTATCTCACTTAAAGGTAAAAAATTTTTTGAGAGTGGCAACTCTACTTAATAAGTATATAACAATTAACCAGATCAGTGATAATTATTTTGAGAATTGTAAAGTTTATGGGTAAAATTTACTGATTATTTTTTTTGTTAAGTTATAATTTAACTTATTCACAATATTGCCAATAATTATACTATGAAAACACCTGAATTGACACTTCACACTCAATTAATGCAAATGATTTCTGGTTATTGGATCGCTCAATCAATTTCTGCCGTTGCTAAGTTAGGAATCGCAGATTTACTGAAAGAAAATCCTAAATCTTGCGATGAATTAGCTACGATTACTAATAGTAATTCCTCTGCTTTATATCGACTTATGAGAGGTTTAGCCGGTGTTGGTATTTTCAGCGAAAATGCCGAGCAACAATTTTCTTTAACCCCTTTAGCTGAATATTTATGCACTGATCATCCTCAATCTTTGAAAGCGACATCAATTATGTTAGGAGAATCTCCCCATTATCAACCTTGGGGTAAGCTTCTATATAGTATTAAAACAGGAAAACCTGCATTTGATGATTATTTCGATATGCCGGTATTTGAATATTTTAAATCTCATCCCGAAGATGCAGAAATTTTTGAGCAGGCAATGAATAGTTTTTCATACTCTGAGGAAGCTGCCATTATGACGAGTTACGATTTTTCACCATTTAAAATCTTAGTTGATGTGGGAGGTGGTTATGGTGAAATGTTAGGAACTTTATTGCAAAAATATCCGGATAATAAGGGTATTCTTTTTGATGAAAAATATGTAATTGATCATTGTGATTCTACTTTGGAAAAACACGGAATTACTAATCGTTGTCAAAAAGTTAGTGGCAGTTTTTTTGCAGAAATTCCAACGGGAGGAGATGCATATTTGTTAAAACATATTATTCATGATTGGGATGATCAAAGGTCAATTAAAATTCTGAAAAATTGTCGCAAAGTTTTGCCAGATCATGGGAAAATTTTAGTTATGGAAATGGTTGTTCCCCATGGTAATAAGCCTTCTGCGGCTAAAATGTTAGATTTGAATATGTTAGTCATGTGTCCGGGTGGTAAGGAAAGAACAGAGGAAGAATTTAAGACTTTATTTGCACAATCTGGTTTAAAATTAACTAAAATTGTGCGTACTTCTGAGGACATTTGTATTATTGAAGGAGTGAAAATTTAGTTATTTTTTTAGTGCAGAATACGCTGATAAAATTGGCATTTTGCACTTCTTTAAATCAGGACACTAAGATTAGTTTGTTTTCACCATTAACAATAGTTGTTATCCCTAACAATTATTCTAATTAGTTAAATACTCGTCAATTTTTTAACTATAGCATTTTCAGATTAAATGAGATACAACCCCTCACCCCCCTACCCCCCTCATCCCAAAGGGAGAGGGGGAAAAGAGTCCTCATAAATTTGGCAAGTGCTATAATTAGATTTACCCTCACAAATTTTGAGAGAAACTAATCCCTAAAGTTATTGCTATTTCAATTGAAACAAACATCACAACATAAATAGAGCATAAAAAAACTCCTTAGTCTGAGTTTAAGAATTAATTTTATCCACTTCCCATTTATCAAGAATATCCTCAAATAAAAGAGCTTCAATCCAAGTTTTGGCAACCACAGTAAGGGGTAAAGCTAATATCAAACCTAACAAACCTAAAGTAGAAGCACAGAAAATTTGAGCTGATAAAGTAATCGCAGGTAAAAGAGAAACCTGTTTAGCCATAATAGTAGGTGAAAGCCAATAACTTTCAAGATTTTGGACAATAAAATACCAAATAAAAATCGGAATAATTTTCCAAGGATCATCCAATAAAGCAATCATAATCGGAAAAATAAGACTGGTAGTTGGACCAATATTGGGAATAAAATTAAGCATACCTGCTATAAAAGAATGAGCTAAGACTAAACGAACTTGTAAAACCGACAAACCCAAACCACATGAGACACCGATAAACAGAGAAGTAATAGTAATTCCCGTTAACCAATTACCTAAAGCCAACTCACATTCCGATAAAATTTCATCAGTGCGACGACGATAAAAAGAGGGAAAAAGTAATAGAAAAGCGCGACGATAAGCAAAAGGATTAGATAAAAGCATTACTGTTAAGATTAAAATCAGTAATACCTGTAAAAAAGCATTGAAAGAATTAGAGAAAAAGGAGAGAAAATTTTGAAATAAATCGGTTAATTGTAACTGATTTATAATTTCTGAGGTAGCAGGTAGAGGAGGAAGCCAGTCAAAATTTTGTGATTCTAAGTTGTGCAATTTAGCATATAACTGTTCAAACCCTTTAGGGAGAAGTTTAAGTAATTCTTGAAACTGATCAATAAAAGGAGGAATAAGTAAATTAAACACCAAAATAGCGAAGATAAAACAGCCAAAAAGAATCAGCGGAATCGCAAATTTGCGTTTAATTCCCCAAACTTGTAATTTTCTGACTAAACGATTTAAAGCAGTAGCTAAAATAACAGCAGTAAAAAGCAATAATATTATTTGTCGAATCTGCCAAATAATATAAAAACAAATAATAAGGGTAATTAAACCAAGCCATTGACCAAAATTCATCTGATTAAGCAATAATTCCGTAAGATTAGCTCAAGTTTAGCAATCACCGTAACAAGCAGGGCGTTTTCTTTCTCGGAAGTAAAAACGGTAGAGACTTAGGGTATTGGGGGATTGGGGGATTAGAGGAACGATATTCTTAACTCCCTAACTCCTTGTTTAGGAGTCCTTGTTCCCCATCAAAAATTTAGCATGAAAACACCCTGCGTAACAAGGGAAGCAAATTGCTCGTTGCTATTATTTGCAAACTAGGACAAAGATTGCACTTATTTTGGCAATGTTAACCAAGTTATTGACAATTTAGCAGAATTAATTAATAATTGTTTACGAATGGGTTATAATGCCATTAAACGGGATGTAGCGCAGCTTGGTAGCGCGCCGCGTTCGGGACGCGGAAGCCGCAGGTTCAAATCCTGTCATCCCGATTTATTCAACTATTGTATATTGTTTTATATACATCTGGAGAAAAAATATACAAAACAACCATTTATTGGTGAAATCATACGAGAATTACGAAAAGAACTACAATTAACTCAGGAAGAATTTGCTAATTCTTTGGGTGTAGTTTTTCCTACCGTTAATCGTTGGGAAAATGGTCATAATAATCCCTCAAAAATGGCGATTAAATTAATTGAAGAACAGATAAAGAATCTGGGTCAAAAAGGTCAAGATTTATTAAAAAATTACTAAGATAATTTAATTTATGATAGATACTTACGAAACAATTAATTTTCAAATATTTAAAAATAGCTATCCCGAATTAGCGGAATTTTGTATATTTGCCGAGAAATATATTCATCAAGACCCGATTACTTCTTTGATGAAAATTAGACAATTTGGGGAATTATTAGCGAAAGAATTAGCCGCTTCTATTTCACTCTATACTAATCCACGAGAGAGTCAATATATTTTATTAAATAAGCTAGAAGAAAAGGGCATTATTAAAAGTAATGTTGTTAATTTATTTCATCAGATTAGAATAGCGGGTAATAAAGCTAATCACGAAGTCAGTGGTAGTAATCAAATAGAAAACTATAAAAATTATAAAATAGCATTAAAACAATTAAATAACTGTCATAAATTAAGTATTTGGTATTTAAAATTAAATGGAAAATATAAGGAAAATATTCCTATTCCTGCTTTTAGTGAACCTCCTAAACCGAATAAAATACCGAAAAAAGAGGAAACTATATTAGAATTAGAAACTTTAGATTCTAACTATAAAAATGTCATTCAAGAAATCAATGATATTCAAAATAAACCTAAAGATACAAACCAAGTTAATCAAACAATTATTATTGCTCAAAATGAAGCTGAACAAATAAAATTAGAATCCGGTGAATCAGAATCAGAATTTAGTAATATTAATTTATTATCTATTGGTTCAATTATAAATAATCATTATAAAATTACTGATATTTTGGGAGCGGGTAATTTTGGACAAACTTATTTAGCAGAGGACACTGATTCTTTTAACAAAAAAGTTGTTGTTAAACAGTTTCGACCCCAATTTTCTGATGAAGGAACTATTAATAGTGCTAAAAATTTATTTGAAAGAGAAGCTCGCAGTCTTGATAAATTAAATAAAATTGAGGGTATTCCCGATTTAAAAGCTTATTTTGAAGAAAATAATCAGTTTTTTTTAGTACAAGAATTTATTGATGGCTATACTTTAGAAGAAGAAATTTTAGTAGGTAATAAACTCACTGAATCTGAGATTATTAATTTGTTAAAAGATATTTTAAAGCCTCTTCAAAATGTTCATTCTCTATCTATTATTCATCGAGATATAAAACCTTCTAATCTCATTAGAAATATTAATGATCAACAAATATATTTAATTGATTTTGGCGCAGTTAAAGAAGTTGTTAATAATACAACAAAGGGAACTATTGTTATTGGTACAAAAGGTTATATGCCTTTTGAACAATTACAAGGTCAACCTCAATTCAGTAGTGATATTTATGCGGTAGGAATAATTGCTATTCAAGCAGCTACGGGATTAAGAATTAGTAATTTAAATGAAGGTGAATGGCAATTAAAAGCTAATCATTTATCAGCTAAACTAATTCAAATTCTTGAGAAAATGACCGCTATTCAATATCAACAAAGATATACTTTGACTCAAGAAATTTTAGATGATTTAAACTCTGAACCTAAAGAGACAGAAATAATAGAAGACCCCATAAATGAACCAAAAACGACAGAAATTTCACCAATAACTGAGGACACTACACAACAAGGTTTAGATACTAATACCAATCCATCTGAGAAAACTACCTCTTCTATTGAATCACAATCCGAAGATATTGAAAAAGGTATTCAATCAGATAAATCAGAATCTAATCAACCTAAACCTAAACCTAAACCATTACCATTAGGATTATTAATAGCGGGTGGTGTAATAGGAGTAGTATTTTTAGGATTATTTATTAAATCTATCCCCTATTTTACTAAAGCCAAAGTTAGTATTGATACTCTTACTATTGGTACATTGGGTGAACCTGAAAGATATACAGAACTCCGACAACATTTAGAATCTGAGTTAATTCCTAGTAATTATTTTAAATATTTAAAAGGGAATAAAATTACCATAAGTATTAATGGTGATAAAACTCTTTCTTATCAGGAAGCTATGCATAGAATTTCTGATAAAAGATGGGATGTAGCTTTTACTTTATCTCCCATTATTTCTATTCATTCTAAAAAAGAAGGTTATCAACATATTGCTGATATGTTCCCTGGTAAACCTTTTTATGAAGCTGGTTTGATTGTTCATAAGGATTCCCCCATTCAATCATTAGATGATCTAAAACCCAGTACAACAATTGCTTTAGGTGATTTTAATTCATCCTCTAGTTTTTATATGCCCGTTTATGATTTATACGGAAAAACTATTTCTGTAAATATGGGACATAAAGGAGGAGAAATTAGAAAGATGGTTATTAATAAAGAAGTCGATATTGGTTCAGCAGCCGTTGGTGATATTATTAATAAGAAATACCCTGATTTAAGATTAATTGGTGTTAGTAGAAAGTTACCAGGTTCAGGAGTTTATATTTCTCCCAATTTAAGTGAACAAGATCAAAACTCAATTAAAAAAGTAATGTTATCTGCTTCCCCTCAAATTAAAAGTTATGAACAGACCAATTATGGTGAAGGCAAAGAAGTTGATTATACTGAATTTGAGAAAATTATTGAACGGGTAGAATTAATAACTATTTGTACAGATTTTAGCAAAAATCCTGTTAAATTATATTGTCCCGAAGGTTTTATTCCTTACGAAATGACGGGTACTGTTAATGGTATTTCTACACAAGGAGATAATTATCTTTTAAAAGTTACTGGTCAGGATTCTAATATTTATCTTGTTACTCTTGATAAAAAAGTATTTAACAAGTTAGTAAATGGTGAATTAAATGCTTTACAAGGAAAACAAATTAATATACAAGTTCCCAATGATCCTCAGAAAACTGCTCAGGGTTTAGCCATTAAAATTACTCAAATTCAACAAATTAAAATTATTAATTAATACAAGAAAAAAGTTAATAAAAATATGAAATTTAAATTACTGATTTTCAGTTTATTTTCTCTTTGTTTAAGTTGTAAAAGTGTAGCTCAGAATTATACAGCCATTCCTGAGATTCAAGGTCAAACCCATATTTCTCCTTATCTTAATCAGGAAGTAACAACAAAAGGAATTGTTACCGAAATTAATCAGAATGGGTTTTATCTCCAAAATCCCCTCTCTGATAATAATCAGTTAACATCTGAAGGTATTTTTGTATTCACCAAATCAAAATCAAAAATAAATATTGGTGACGAGGTAATAGTGGAGGGTAAAGTAACAGAATACACTCCTAAAGAAAATAATCTTTCTGTTACTACACTTAACCTCAATTCCCTTTCTATCTTATCAAAAAATAATCCTTTACCCCCAGCTATAATTATCGGCGAAAAAGGATATAAACCCCCTACAGAAATAATAGATAATGATAATTTAACTATCTTTGACCCCACAGAAGATGGCATTGATTTTTACGAAAGTTTAGAAGGAATGAGAGTGACAATAAAAGATACCATGGCTATTAGTCCTCTTAATAAATATGGAGAAATATTTACTGTTACGGATAAAGGTAGAAAAACCGACAATTTAAGTTCACGTCAAACACTTGTTATTGGTGAAAAAGATTTTAACCCCGAAAGAATACAACTTCAGTTAGATAAGGAGTTATTAAAAGAGATTCCATCTAATATTAAAGTCGGTGATTATTTAGGTAATATTACTGGAATTATGAGTTATAACTTCGGTAATTATGAAGTTTATATCAGTCAACCTTTTACTGTTAAATCTTCTAAATTAGTTCCTCAAGTAACCTCTTTACATCCTCAAAAAAATCAGTTAACTATTGCTAGTTATAATGTCCATAATTTAGATACTAATGATAATGATGGTGATAAAGATATAGAAAAAGGACAATTTAAAACTATCGCATCACAAATAGTCAATAATCTTAAATCTCCCGATATTATTGCTTTACAAGAAATTCAAGATAATAGTGGTTCAGAAGATAATGGTATAGTTGAAGCTAATTTAACTTATCAAACTTTAATCAAAGAAATTAGTCAATTAGCTAAGATCAATTATCAATTTATTGATATTCCCCCGAATAATAATGAAGATGGTGGTGAACCCGGAGCTAATATTAGAGTAGGTTATCTTTATAATCCTAATAGAGTAGAATTAATTAATAATTCTGTTACTAAAATAGACGATATTGCCTTTAAAGATACTCGTAAACCTTTGGTAACAAAGTTTAAATTTCAAGGACAAGAAATCACCTTAATTAATAATCATTTTAGCTCCAAAGGTGGTAGTAGTTCTTTATTCGGAATAAGCCAACCCCCCCTTAATGGACAAGAAAACGAGCGTCTTATGCAAGCAAAAGTAGTTAATAACTATATTCAAACATTAGTTAATGACAATCAAAATTCTCAAGTAATAGTTTTAGGTGATTTTAACGACTTTGAGTTTAATAATCCCCTTAAAGTATTAAAAGGAAATCTTTTGGTTAACTTAACAGAAACTATTAAGCCTAATCAAAGATATACCTATATTTACGAGGGAAATGCTCAAACAATTGATCATATTTTTGTCACTAAAAATTTAGAAAATCAAGTAAAATATGAACAGATACATATTAATACTGAATTTACCAACTCCCCTAGTGACCATGATCCTGTTATCGTTAAAATTAATTTATAATTATTTTAATGTTTGGTTTCTATTAAAAATAAAGAAAAAAATTACCATGAAAAGAAAAAACTTAATTTATACTTTCTTTGGATTACTATTAACAACTTCAGCTTTAATCAGTTTTAAAACTTTTGCTAAGGAACAAATCATTAGTAAAATTACTGGTAAAGAAATTAATGATCAATCTTTATTATCTTTAAATTGGTATCAACAATCCGGCGAATTAAAAGCTTTATCCTATCAAGCTTTTAATTTAGCTAAAATTGCTTTTGATAATGCTAAATTACAAGGTATTGAAAACCCAGCTGTTGTAGTGGATATAGATGAAACTATCCTTGATAATAGTCCTTATCAAGCTTCTTTAATCGGTCAAGAAAATGGGTTTTCTAGTGAGACATGGAATCAATGGGTCTTAGCTGCAAAAGCTCAATCTTTACCCGGTGCAGTAGATTTTATTAATTATGTTAATAATAATCAGGGTACAGTCTTTTTTGTTTCTAATCGGGAAGTTAAAACTAAAAATGCTCAGGAAAATGATCTTGAAAAAATGACTATTGATAATTTAAAAAAAGTCGGTTTTACAGGAGTTAATGATAAAACTGTAATCTTACAAGGTGAATTTACTAAGGAGATTAATGGTAAAGTTTCTCAGGCTAAAGAATGGCGTAGAAAAGCTATTAGTGATGGTTTAGTAGATGGGAAAAAACATAATATTGTCGTTTTAATGGGAGATAATCTCAATGATTTATCAGACTCTTTAGAAACTGCTCAAACTAACTCAACTAAAATTAAAGAAGTGGAAAAATTACAAAATCAATTTGGTATTTCTCAAAATAAATCATTACCTACTTTAGTGGTTTTACCTAACCCATTATATGGTTCATGGGAAGCTAATTTATATCAAACTGAAAAGTTTAATGTTAAAAAATGGTATGAATTAACCCCTGACCAAAAAGATAGTGAAAGACGACGTAATTTAATTATTTGGGCGAAATAAAATGAAAAAGTTATTACTATTAATTATTTGTTTTTTCTTATTATTTCCACCAATGATCTTGGCATCTAATAAATGTGATGCTAGTTATCCTGATGTTTGTATTCCTCCGCCACCACCAGATTTAAACTGTAAAGATATAACTTATCGTAATTTCAAAGTTATTGGTAATGACCCCCATAAATTTGATAGTGATAAGGATGGAATTGGTTGTGAATCTAAGAGGTAATTTATGTTCAATAAAAAGATTATGATGACTTATTAGATGGTATAGTTAAAGTTTATGGTGTTCAACCTGTTATTCAAGATAATTCGGCTCAATTAATTATTACCAGTGAAAAACAATTAGTTATTAATTAAAATTTAAGGAGACTTTATTTATGTTTCAAAATAAAATTGTGAAAATAGCGATCGCCTCATTAGGTTCAATAGCTGCTATCGGATTAATAAGAGGGGCAATAACAGGTATTGGTATTTGTCCAGTAAATACATGGTTTAAGGGAAAACAAACTATTAGTAAAAATAACTTAACTATTGGCATTTATATGCCTCAAATCTTCTTTTATCCTTTAATTTCTCACTTAAAATGTAACCTTAAAAATGTTCAAATTACCTTAGTTGGTGATAACCGTTATAGTTATCAAGATGCCAAAAGTCAAATAGCACAGAAAAATTGGGATATTGCTTTTGCTGCTTCTCCCATGGTGGCGATCGCCTCTAAGGATAATAATTATACCTTTGCTACTAGAACTTATCCTAATAGTCCCAAATATTATAAATCAGCTATTTTTACGAAAAAGGATAGTAATATTAAGTCGATTCAGGATATAAAAGAAGAGACAAAAATCGCTTTAGGAGACATAAATTCAACAGGAACTTTTTATATGCCTATTTATGATTTATATGGCGTTAAAGCTAACATTGATGTTAATATTAATGGCATTTTTGAGAAAGTAAAATCTGGCGAATATGATGTTGGCGTTGGTTTATATAATAATTTTTACAACAACAATGTTAAATTTCAAAAAGAATTAAAAATATTACAAGTTAGTCGAGATATTCCGGGGGGAGGAGTTTATTTATCTCCTGAATTAAACAAAGAAGACCAGAAAATAATTAAAGATGTCTTAATTAATGCTTCATATTTAACACAATCAATGGCTAATTATGGACCAGGAAAAAATCCGGCTGAGGATAAAGAATTAGATTATACCGAGTTTATTAAAATAGCTCGTAAAGTAGAAAATGCCTTATCCTGTACAGATTTTGATGCTCCCGTCGTGTCCTTATTTTGTTCAGAATCAGCTAGTAATAAGATAATTACTGGTCAAATAAAGTCTTATAAATTAGTCACTAATGATTCGATTGAATTCTCTATTAAAAGTATTGAATCAGAAGATTATACAGTTATTGTATCTAAATCTTTAGTTGATAATCCCGATAATTTAATTAATAAACCAATTAAGATTTTTGAGATTGAACCAGTAATTAAAGAAGGGAAAAAAGTATTAATTATTAACAATAGTAATCAAATAAAAATATGAAATCACCAAATTTTAGTTTTTTACCTGATGAGAATTTAGTATCTTTGGCTAGTTCAGCAGAATTATTTTTTAGAACTTACCCTGTAGTTACTTTATTTTTACTACGAAGATTTGGGGAAATCTTAGCTCAATCTGTAGCCGCACAACTTGGTATTTATACATCAGAAAGAGAGAAACAATTAGATTTATTAAATAGATTAAGCCGACATTTACCTGATAATATTGAAGATATGTTTCATGATATTAGAAAAGCTGGTAATGATGCGGTACATGGAGATATGGGCAATTATGAAATTGCTTTAAAAATGTTACAAAATAGCAGAAATTTAGCGATTTGGTATTATCAGAGTTTTATTAATTCTAATTATCAATCTTTAACTTTTATTCCTCCATTAGACCCTGAAGAAGAAACTAATCAATTAAAACAAGAATTAATGCGTTTAAGACAAGAAGCAGAACAAAGTCGTTTTAATGAATTAAAAGCATGGAATAAAGCTCAAAAAGAAGCTGAACTTAAATCCCAATCCCAAGAAGAAATCGCTCAGTTACAACAGCAATTAAATCAATTAGAACAAGAAAATTCCTTAATACCAGAAATTCAAGCTGAATTAGAACAATTACAAAAACAAGCTCAGAAAAATATTCTCTTAAATAATCAGATTAAAAATTTACAAAAAGAATTATATGAGTTAAATCAAATTAAAGAAAAATACGAACAATTACAACAAAAGGCCTATCAAAAGACCACTACTCAAAAACAAAAAACACAAATATTAATGCAACAAAATGCTGTTAATTTAATCTCCAAAAATCAGAAAAAACCTAACAGTAAGATAACAACTACTCCGACTATTTGTCTTAATCCTAACTGTGGTAAAACCATTAATAATCCTCAAAACTATTGCATTTTCTGTGGTAATCACTTATTACTAAGAAATATATATCAACCTATACAATTCTTAGGTGAAGGAGGCTTTGGTAAAGTATTTAAGGCTCTGAATTTAGATGCTTTGAATAAGCCCTGTATAATAAAACAATTAATTTTTAATGTTACCGATTCTCAATTTTCCCAGATTTCTCAGTTATTTGAACAAGAAGCTATACAACTGGAACTATTAGGAGAACATCCTCAAATTCCCCGGTTAATTGCGTATTTTGAAGAAGAAAATAGATATTACATTGTACAACAATTTATTGAAGGGAAAAATTTATCTGATCTTTATGATTTAGAAGGTTCATTTTCTCAAGAACAAATTAGAGATTTCTTAAAACAAATGTCAGAAATTTTAGAGTTTATACATCAAGAAAATGTCATACATCGTGACATCAAACCAGAAAATATTATTAAAACTAAAGATAATAAATACTTTTTAATTGATTTTGGTATCTCTAAACAATTGAGTAATCAAAATCCCACCACTTCTAAAATGATTGGCACAGAATATTATGCTTCTCCTGAACAAATGAGTTTTAATACTAAAATAACTTATAGTAGTGATATTTATAGTTTGGGCGTTACCTGCATTAGTTTATTAACAGGTTATTTTCCTAATACTGTTAATCAGAATAAACATTTGGGAAAATTATATCAAGATAATCAGTGGAATTTGACTTCTTTTTTACCAAAAAAAATTGACCCCAATTTAATTTCAATTATTGAGAAAATGGTGAAAACTGAACCTACACAACGTTATCAATCTGCTTCTCATATTCTTACTGATTTAAAAAAATCATCACTAACTAATTCAGGAGGACGAATAGAGAAAATAAAAAACATAATTAATAAGCTTATCAAGGAGCTTAAAAAACGACCATTATTACCAATTACAGGTGGGGTAATAGGTGGAGTAATTTCCTTCGGTTTAATTGGTTTAATTACATCCCCACCAACAACAATAACACCAGAACCTCGTCCCATTGATTCAAGTCAAATTCCCCCAACTGAAGGGAAAAAAATAACTTTAAGTGACACAATTGATGGTTACACTATTAGTTCAAACAACCAAGTTGAGATATTTATAATGGATCAAACAGGAGCTTATACAATTAGAACAACAAGAGAAATTCTTAACCAATTACCTACTGCTCCTCCACCTCAGACATTAAAAGGAAGAAAAATAGAAATATATGATTTAAAACCTAGTTTAATAAATGGGAAAAATATTATTAATATTACTTCCCCCGAACAATTAACAATTCATTAATATTTTATCATTTTCTAAACAATTTATTTCTGATTTTCTCGGTTTTCTCTGAATTTTATGAAATAAAGATTGCCCATAAAACAGATTAAGAAATATTAATCTTTCTGTTTTTTTATTACAGATGATCAAAAATCTAATGACTAAATAGGGCTTGCTGAAAGATAGTCAAAAGCCTTACTAATCAAAGAGTTACGGTTCAAAAATTTTTCAAAAAATGCTAGGATTGGCCCTTAAAATAGAAAAAAACCTTACATTCAAATCAAAATGGTTTATAAAAAAAATAAACAATGTGTAGT
>JAABRE010000046.1 GCA_011391125.1 Synechococcales cyanobacterium S06 | reverse complement strand
CACTGGTTTAGACGCATTAGTCTAGCACGATAATTTAGCTTAATTAGGGATTTGTCTGATCATAAATGTTAAGTTTTGTAACAATTTTCACCATTTCTGTAACTAAGTATAAAAAACTATTGACATTAATCTTTTGGATTGTTACAATTGCGGTGAAAAAATCTAATAGTATTAAGAAAAATCAGCATGGCTAAAAGTGATGTTAACGTTCATGTGTTTGTGGAAAATTTAGCTCCCGAACAAGGAACATTTTTAACCCCGGTTTGGGTTGGTTTTCACAATGGTGATTTTGATACCTATGACAGAAATCGTCCCGTTTCTTTTGGTGTGGAAAATTTAGCCGAAGATGGTAATTCCACTGAGTTATCTAGGGAGTTTTTTCTCAGTGAATTAGGTCGTCTTGATGGTGTAATTGGTTCAGGTCCCATCGCTCCTGGTCAAGTCGTAACCAAAGGTTTTCAATTAGATGGCAAAAACCCCTTGGACCAGTATCTAAATTACGCTTCCATGATACTTCCCAGCAACGATGCTTGGATCGCCAATGGTCAGGAGCGAGAAAATCATCTCTTTAATGGTCAAGGTGTCTTTAAACCCTTGGAAATTGTGATTGGAGGCGATCGCATTTTGGATGCTGGTACGGAAATCAATGACGAATTACCTGCCAATACCGCATTTTTTGGTCAGCAAACACCCAATACCGGTGATACAGAAAGGGGAGTAGTGAAACTTCATCAGGGCTTTTCCCCCCAAGGGAGTGGTGGTATTTTAGACGATGCCAAGTTTGCTAATGCTGATTTTACCCAAGAAGGCTACCAAGTTGCTAAAATTACCATTAGTAAAGATATTATTGGTAATAATCGCAATAATCGTCTCAATGGTACAGATAAAGCTGAATGGATTGATGGTAAAGGCGGAAATGATCGCATTGACGGAAAAGACGGTAGCGATATTATCTTTGGTGGTGCTGGAAATGACGAGTTAGAAGGTGGTGAAGGCCAGGACAAACTCTATGGTGGTGCTGGAAATGACGAGTTAGAAGGCGGAGACGGCAATGATTTATTAGTCGCAGGAGATGATTCTGGAACTTCACCTTTAACTACAACTTTTCAAATTGAAGAAAAGCAAGAAGTCGGAAAAGTTAGGAATACTCCAGCAACAGGCACGGTGGAAGTTACCTTTGAAAATGGGGAATTAGAAGTTCAGGGTAGTTTTCTTAAATTGACAAGTGCTGCTACAGGGGCTCATATTCATATTGGTGAAAGAGGAGTCAATGGTGGTGTCGTTTTTCCCTTGGAATTGAAAACCGAAGGAAGAACTCAAAAAAAAGGTACGATTAGCGGTAAGTTCGAGCTTACTCCCGAACAAGTAACCGATTTACAAGAAGGGAATTATTACGTCAATTTACATACCAGAAATAACCCCAGTGGTGAACTTCGAGGACAAGTTGAATTTGACTTCGGAAATGCCGTTTCCGAGGAAAACGAATTATATGGTGATGAAGGAAACGATATTTTAATCGGAAGTGTTGGTGTAGATCATCTCATCGGTGGAAATGGTTTTGATCAACTTACTGGGGGCGCTGGTGCTGATCATTTTGTCCTGTCTCCGAATAGTGGCACAGATGGGATTTTGGACTTCCAAGATGGAATTGACTTAATCTACTTAAAAGATTTCCCTGAGGAATTCCTGCTTGATAATTTGCTCATTACCCAAGGAACCAGTGTCGATCCCGGTTGGGAAAATCAAGGTAATGTCTTAATTTCCTATGAAGGTGAACTTTTAGCTTATGTGGTTGGTACAACTAAAGAGCAATTTAGTGCTGATGATTTTCAATTGCTGTAATTAGATCAGGCCCTAATTTAGTAGTACAATTTGATTAGATAAAAAAGTAGTAGCAACTTATATAAATTAATTGCTACTACTTTTTTATCGTTTAATTAAGAGGATACAACCTGATAACATGGCAATAATTGCAGTGGCATAAAAAACAGATTCTAAATTACTAAAACTGAGTATGAAACCGAGAATAACTGGAGCAAAAAATTGTCCCAGAAAACCGACTCCAGTTCCCGCTGCAAGTACCGTAGATTGTATTTTTAAGGGGGCTACATTTGCCAAAATACCGTAGAGATTTGGTAGCACTAAACCAAACCCCATCCCGAAACAAATTGCGGTTACAAATACTAACTGAAAAATTGCTACATTTGGCACAATTATTAACATTAAAGCCATCATACCAAAACCTAATGCGATCGCCCCTCTTTGACTGATAAATTTAGCGATCAATTTAGCGCCAAAAGCTGAGATAATGGTAGCTCCCACCGCTTTTAAAGCTAAGACTAAACCATTTAATTCTGCGGGAGTAGAAAAGGTGTTTTTCAGGTAAAGGGGAGTATAAATAATCGCCGAATACATGACCAGAGAAGCGAGGGCAATGGTTAGTAAAACCAGCCAGATTAAACTATTATTAAATAGCTCACTAATTTGACCACCTAAATTAAAAGAAGAAGTTTTTTTCTTCGTAGTTTCTGTACCGGAAAAAATGCCTTCTCCCATAATACCTAAAGGGATAGCCATACCATAAAGATAAAACGCAAATTGCCAATGATCTGAACCGACTATTCCTCCTAATAAAGGGTAAATCATGCCTGTAATAGTCAAGGTTGCCGTGGCATAACCGATCGCAGTTTGTCGTTCTTCGCCATCATACATTTGCGCCAACAGACCTAAACTGGAAGCGGCGATCGCCCCTGATGCAATTCCCAGCAATGCGCGAGTCAGTAGAAGAGGCCAAAAAGTGGTCATAAACCCGCCTAAAATGCCAAAGATACCGTAGGAAATCAGTCCGGGTACTAAAACCTTAGTTGGGCTCATTTTATCAGCTAAAATGCCGAATAAAGGGGCTGCTAAAGCGATGGTCAAAGAGTGCATACTGACCAAACTACCGGCCAAAACGGGATCAAGATGCAAATAGGCGATCAAATCAGGCAAGACGGGTGCAACAACACCTCCGGCCATGGGGGTTAAAGAACCGGCCGCAAGGATAATAAAAAGACGATAATTATCCTGAGCCCACATTTTACTTGTATTAAACATCCACACACCAAAATAAATCTGTTTTTATTTTAGCCTTCGCCCGAAGGAAGTAAGAAGTAAAAAATAAGAAGTTAAAATTAATTAAGTAAAAAGTAGGGTGTGAAACTGCTACCTAAAAATCTTGATAAATCTGTAAAAATTTAGATAATCAACAAAAAACTCACGATATTTGTCAAGATTTTTTTAAGTTCAAAAACTCTTGACAAAAAACAAATTTTCAAGTAACTTAGAAAAGTGAGTCTATTTAAGACACACTCAAAAATAAAAGTAATTTAATCATAAAAGAAAATGTTACTTGGTTTTAAAACAGAATTAAAGCCCAATCAGAAACAAAAAACTCTCTTTGCTAAACATTGTGGGGTAGCTAGACACGCTTGGAATATAGGTTTATCTGCTCTTAAATTTGTTCTTGAGCATAATAAAAATAATCCAGAACAAAAGCTAAAAATTCCTACAGCCATTGACTTACATAAATGGTTAGTAGCTGTTATAAAACCGAATTATCCTTGGTATTACGAAGTCTCGAAATGTCCACCACAACAAGCTCTGAGAAATTTATGTTCTTCTTTAAAGGATTTCTTTAGTAAGAAGAAAATTAGAGGGAAAATTGTGAGTTTTCCTAGATATAAAAAGAAAGAAAAACACGATAGTTTTTATCTTGATGGTAGTATTAAAACCGATCATTTTGCTATAAAATTACCGAACATTGGTTGGGTAAGAACTTATGAGAGATTACCTCAAGGAATTACTCCTAAAAATGTTACTATCAGTCGAAAAGCTGATAAATGGTTTGTCAGTTTTAAAGTCGAAGTAACAGAAGAAAATACACCTAAACTTAAAGAAGTTGTGGGCGTAGATTTAGGAATTAAAAATTTAGCCACATTATCAACAGGGGAGTCCATAGAGGGAGCTAAAAGTTATAAAAGATTAGAGAAAAAATTAAGTAGATTGCAATATTTACTTAGAAAAAAACAGAAGTTTAGTAATAATTGGAAAAAAGCACAATTACAAATAGCTAAACTTCATTTAAAGATTGCTGATATTCGTAAAGATACACTACATAAGTTAACTACATATTTAGCCAAAAACCACGGCACAGTAGTAATTGAAGACTTAAATGTATCAGGAATGATGGCAAATCATAAACTAGCAAAAGCGATTGCTGACATGGGTTTTTATGAGTTTAGGAGACAATTAGAATATAAAACTAAATTGTATGGGAGTAAATTGGTAATCGTTGACCGATTTTTTCCTAGTTCAAAAACCTGTTCTAATTGTGGCTGTAAAAAAACTGAGTTAAACTTGTCAGATCGCATTTTTAAATGTGATGATTGTGGTTTTGAGCTAGACCGTGACTTCAACGATAGTATTAATTTATCAAAAGTGGCAAGCTCTGTCATTTAAAGCCTTTGGAGCTAGAAGGAGCCGACTCCCTAGCTGTGAATAAGGAAGAAAACAGTAAATTTATCTAAAGTATAGATTTATATAGGTTTTTTAGAGCGGTTGTTTAACTGACAAGCAAGAAATATTGACCGTTTACTATTGACTGTTTATTGTTTATTGTTTACTGTTAACTGTTAATTGTTAACTGATTTAAGGTATGGAATTAAATACTACTCTATCAAGCCAAAACGTTCAAAATCAGATTAGAGAAGTTGGTATTAATCGCAATTATTGGTATCCTGTCAGTTGGGCTGATCAACTAAAAGCAGGGCAAATTATTCCCGTCATGATTTGGTCCGAGGCGATCGCCGTTTATCGTGATCAAAATGGTACAGTGTATGCTATGGAGGATGCTTGTCCCCATAAAGGTGTAGCTTTACATAAAGGGGAGTTGATCAACAACCATATTACTTGTCCTTATCATGGTTGGGAATTTAATGGCCAGGGAGAATGTGTCAATATTCCCTATTATCCCTCCGAACAAAAGTTACCTTGTGCTAAGGCGAAAAGTTATCCGATTCGGGAAAAATATAACATTATTTGGTTGTTTCCGGGGGATGTTAATTTAGCAGAAACTGCGAGGTTTCCCGAAGTACCAGAATATGATCATCCTGACTGGTTAACTGTGTTTATTCCGGGTCATTTTCCCGCACATTTTTCCATCTGTAATGAGAATACCATGGACGTATTTCATGGACATTTACATAAAAATTTACAGGGTTGGTTTGATCCGATTTTATTAAAATTAAGTCAGACTGAAAACTCGGTTCATGCTAGTTACCAAGTATCTTATAAAGGACTCCTGAGTAAATTTTTAGGCTTAAGTAATCAGGGCAATGAAGTTACTACCCGGACAATTTCTATTAACTATAATTATCCCCATTATAATAGTAGTTTAGAAGGTATTTCTTCCATTTATTTAATGCGTCTTCCCATGGGACCTCTGGAAACTAAATCTTTCTCGATGTTATTCTTGAAATTAAGACTGCCTCAATGGTTATTAAAACCTATTAAAAAACAAGTTTCTATCTTAATTTGGAATTTACTTTTAAAGAACTTTTTAGATCAAGATTTAGAAATGATTGAAAGTGAACAACAAACTTATTTGGCTAATCCGAATCGACGTTATGTGGAGGTTAACCCCGCCATTATTGCCCTTCAAAGGGTAATTTTTCGTCAGTATGAGTTATATTTACAGCAAGGTGGCGAAAATCTTGATTTAAAAAAGAAAGTTGAGTCGTCTTTTGTCAGTTAAATAGTCATTACTTGATTGCCTGTTCGTGCAAGGCCCCAATTAGGCCGCCACAATGCTAAAAAAGTAAAATAGGAAACCACAAAAGTGTAAACTTTTGTTTAAATTGTTAGGAAATAATAAAATTAGTTTTTTAAGGTGAGAGGAGTCAATCGTGGAAGTAGTTCAACAATATGTGCAAGGTCTTACCAGTCAAGGTTTATATCCGGATCAATATATTTGCCATCAAAAAAAGGGCAATCTGGTAGAAATTGAGGATGAAGCCACTGGAAAGCGTTATCAAGCACTGACTTTTTGTACTAATGATATTTTAGGTTTAGTTCAATCTGAATCCGTTAAACAAGCTGCTATTGATGCTATTTTGAATTATGGTACTTCTAATAGTTCCTGTCATGCTCTCAGTGGACGTATTGATTTACACCGTCAATTAGAACAAGAAATCTCAGCTTTTAAACATTTAGGGCATACTCATTTATTCCTCAATGCTTGGATGGCTATGCAGGCATTAATTGATGCTTTCTGCCATCTAGCCATGCCCATTCCGGGGTTTCGTCACACCCGTCAAACTCTGATCCTAAGCGATGTTTTGAATCACGGTTGTATTGTTTCGGCTGTCAGTAATGCCAATAATCGCTCTGGTAAAGTGTTTAGTTATAGTCCAGATGTGCGCGTTAAACCCTATCGTCACTGTGATGCTGAAGATTTAGCCCGCAAGTTGCGCCGTTATGCCAAACCCGGCGATCGCATTTTGGTGGTTTCTGATGCCGTTTTCTCCATGGATGGCGATATTGCTCCCTTACCAGAAATGATTGAGATTTTGAGTCATTATCCTGACAGTGTCTTAGTTATGGATGAAGCTCACGCCAGTGGGGCGATCGGGCCAAATGGTGCGGGAATCTATGACTACTTCGGCATTGCCCCTCAATCCGTGATTGACAAAGGTGTTAATCCTTTAATTATGACCACTTTTTCCAAATTCGCCGCTTCCGCTGGTGCTGCCATTAGTAGTCATATCCCCGAATTAATCCAATTGCTTAACGTTTCCCCTACTTCCATTGGTACGATTTCCCTCCCCGCTCCGACCACTGCGGCAGCTTTAGAATCTCTGCGCATCGTCAGAAAAAATCCTCAATTAGTGCAAACTTTGCAAGCTAATAACCGCTATCTCCGCGCTCGTTTAGTTGAGCAAGATTTTGAGGTGATTGGTGATACTAATGTTATCCCCGTCATTTTACCTGAAAATGTTAACCCGAAGGCTTTTGCGGTTCATTTGTTGGAAAATTATGGCATTTGGGTTTCCCCTATTTGGTTTATTGCTAAACCTCGGATTCGGATGACGGTTAATGCACTTCATACCAAGGAGGAAATGGACTGTTTAATTGATGCTATGGTTGCGACTCGCAATGCTTTATTTCAGCCGAAAACGGCGATGGTAAGCGCTTAATAGTTGATAGTTGATACTTGATAGTTGACAGTTGATAGTTGACAGTTGACAGTTGATAGTTGACAGTTGACAGTTGATAGTTGACAGTTGACAGTTGATAGTTGACAGTTGACAGTTGATAGTTGACAGTTGACAGTTGATAGTTGACAGTTGACAGTTGATAGTTGATAGTTGATAGAAAAACTATCCATTTAAAGATTATCTCTTATTATCTACGTCTTACTGAGGGCTGGGAAACCAGACCCTTACCATTAATTATTAATCATTAATCACCATGGATTTTGTCATTAAACCTGTTTTAACGGAAGGCGATCGGAACTTATTCCTCGATTTACCAGCTCTAATTTATCAAAATGACCCTTATTTTGTTGCACCAATTAGAAGCAGTATTAGTAAGCAAATAAACCCCGAAAATAACCTCTTTTTAGAATATGGAGAATTTCAAGCTTTTCTGGCAATTTCTCATAGTAATAACCAACCTTTAGGAAGAATAGTTGCAGCAATCAATCGCAGATTAATCGAAAGAGAGCAGGAAAATATCGGTTTATTTGGTTATTTTGAATGTGTCGAAAACTTTGAGGTAGCTCAGGCTTTGTTCAATACAGCGAGCCAATGGTTAAAAGAGCGAAATATCACTAAAATTCGTGGACCAATTAATTTATCTACCCACAATAACTGCTTATTCTTAGTAGATGGTTTCGAGTCAGCACCCTTATTTATGATGCCATATAATGCGAAATACTATTCAGAATTCATGGAAAAGGATAATTGGCAAAAAGCAAAAGATGCTTTTGCTTATAATTTTCCCTTGGATAAATCATTAGATAATAAGTTTGAAAAAGGCTATAAAATTGCTTGTAAATCGGGAATAAATTTTAGGCCAGTTAATACAAAAGGAGAAGGTTTTGAAAAAGATGTTCGTAGTATTTACCGAGTCTTTACCCAAGCATTTTCTAATAATTGGAGTTCTACCCCAAGAAGTGAAGAAGAATTTTTAGAAGAGGCCAAAGATTTAAAGGATTTAATCGATCCTGATGTTTTTCCCATTGCAGAAGATAAGGGAGAAATGATCGGTTTTTTTATGAGTTTACCCGATTATAATATAGCCTTAAAACAGGTTAATGGTAAGTTAAATTGGTGGGGAATACTTAAGTTTTTATGGTATAAAAGACAAATTGACCAAGGCCGCGTAATTGCCATTTGTTCCTTACCAGAATATCGCCGAAAAATGGTCCCCCTCGGTTTAATTTACTTGGGAATGAAAGGGGGAATAACTAAAGGAAAACCTTATAAATGTGCGGAACTTTCTTGGGTTTGGGAGGACAATTTTCCCTCCCGTAAATTAATCGAAGCTTCGGGGGGTAAAATTTATAAAACCTACCGAATTTATGAGAAACAAATTTAATTAAAAATCCGATTTCTTTGAGAAATCGGATTTTTAATCTTTAACTAACTAATACCGAATAATTCCACATCGAAAATTCTGACCTTACCATCATTATAACCCAAATTAGATGGTAAAAATAAGATTCGACGACCTCCCACATTCATACTATCTATACCTTCTTTAAAACCAAGAATTACTTCATTTAAGGAAAAAGTTGAAGGAGTACCCCGATCACGAGAACTATCAAAAACGCTACCATCGGTGAAAGTCCCCGTATAATGTACAGTAACATCATCTTTATCCGTTAAATTTGGGTCAGGAGAATCACCAGTTCCTATGGTAGTATCAAGATAACCTAAACCCGTTTCTGTGGTTAAAATAACCCCAAGAATGCGATTATCAGTGCTAATATTACCCGCTAAATCTGTCGCAGTTACTGTTAAATTCGGATAGGTATTTGCTAATCCTGCTAATGCTAATTCTTGGCTAAATTCGCCGTTTTCATTAACAGTAATTGTCAGAGGATTACCATTATTTAACTGATAATTAATACTAGATAAATTAGTATCTGTTACCTGACCTTCTATATTTCCTAAACCCCATTCCTTACTTGCTAAATTAACAATAGTCGGGTCAACTGGACTATTTTCTATACTTAAATCTGGAGTCAATGTACTTAATTTAAAACTCGGATTTGTTACAGTTAAAGTAGGTGCAGTAGTATCCAGGGTAAAATTCACATTTACTTCAGAATTATTCCCACTATTATCGATCGCAATTAACTGCAAAGTATAGCTTCCATCTGGTAAAGTTCCCCCATTAATTTCCGTTAATTTCTCTTTAGTTAAACTAAAACTTCCGTCATTATTTAAACTAATATCAACTGGATTATTAGTATTTAAAGTTGCTTTAAATGAAGTTAAATTCGACTCAATTAAATTCCCCGTAATAGTCGGATCATTCGTGACCTGATCTTCATTACTAACACCGGTATCATTAGCTAAATTTGCGGTTATTGCAGGTGTAGTATTATCTAGGGTAAAACTAACAGTTACCTCCGCATTATTATCAATTTTATCAACCGCAATTAACTGTAAAGTATAGCTTCCATCTGGTAAAATACCATCGTTAATTTCCGTTAATTTAGCAGAATCTAAAGTAAAACTACCGTCTTCATTTAAAGTAACATCAACGGGGTTATGATCATTTAATTTGGCTTGAAAAGAATCGACATTAGACTCAAGTAAACTTCCCGTAATAGTAGCATCATTCGTGATCTTATCTTCATTACTAACACCCGTATCATTTGCTAAATTTGCTGTTAAAATTGGAGCGGTAGTATCCAGGGTAAACTCAACAGTATCTCCAGCATTAAAACCAACTTTATCAGTAACACTTAACTCTAAAATATAGTCACCATCTGGTAAATTTCCGCCGTTAAGTTCCATTAATTTAGCAGAATCTAAAGTAAAACTACCGTCTCCATTTAAAGTAACATCAACGGGGTTATTCTCATTTAAAGTTGCTTGAAAAGAATCTAAATTAGACTCAATTAAACTTCCCGTAATAGTAGGATCAGAAGTTATCTTATCTTCGTTACTAACACCCGTATCATTTGCTAAATTTGTGGTTAAATCAGGTATGGTATTATCAAGGGTAAATTCAACAGTTACCTCGGAATTGTTACCACTATTATCAACAGCAATTAACTTTAAATTATACTGACCATCTGCTAAAGTTCCACCGTTAAGTTCCGCTAATTTTTCGCTAGTTAAAATAAAACTACCGTCTTCATTTAAAGTAACATTAACGGGGTTATTATCATTTAAAGTTGCTTGTAAAGAAGTTAGATTAGTTCCAATTAAACTTCCCGTAATTGTCGCATTAAAAGTAATACCATCTGTGTTACTAACACCAGTATCACTAGCTAAATTTGCGATGATTGCAGGTGTTTTAAAAACAAAGTTAGAATCGGTTAATTGGTCTTGATTAACTCCTAATAAAACAGCTAAATTGTCCTCCCCAATTTTAATTAAAGTCCCGCCATTTTGGTCAATTAAAGTTAAATCACTTAACTGAGAAACACCAGTCACATTATCAATAATAATCTTATCTATACCACTGGTAAAATCAGGAATAGTAGTATGATATTCGGGAATAATACCATTTTCAGCTAACCAAAATTGGTCATTTCCATTACCTCCAGAAAGGAGATTACCACCATTACCAGTAAATAATTGATCATCACCATTACCACCGAAAAGATGGTCATTAAAACTCGCAATTAACCGATCATTTCCACCACCACCATAAACACGATTATTACCACTACTCTGAGAAAGATCAATTAAATCATTATCTCCACCAGCAAAAATACTATGATTGCTAGTCGTTGGTGAAATAGTATCCGAGTTAGTTGTACCAAAAATAAGTAAATCTGCCATGATTTTTAATTAAAACACATTTAATAAAAGCCGATTATAACATAAAATTTTACTTGAGTTAATCAAAAAACCTGGTTTCTTTTTATTAATTTAAGGTTCATCTCATTAAATAACAGAAGAAACCAGGTTTTTTACTGTTATAAAGAATCAATTAAGATTTTGTTCAAACCAAATTTCCAATTGAGATAATTCCCGAATCTCTAGTAATTCTGCTGCTAAATCTTCTAATTGAGCAATAGATAATTGCCTAATTTTTGGGTTTAAATCTGCTGATAAATTACCAAAACGACGCTCCATTAATTTTGATACTAATTTCAGACTTTCTTGTTGTAAACCTTGTTGTAAACCCTGTTGTCGGCCTTGTTTTTCCCCAGTTTCTAATCCTTCTTTAAGAATTTGTTGATACCAAGGAGATTCTCTTAAAATAGTCATATCCCACCTCATGATTTCTTGAACTAAAGGTATTTCAAAGACAAAACTAGCAAAAAATGATAGTAATGGTTCTAAATCTGTTAAAGTTTCATTAGCGCGTAATTTAATTACTGCTTGTTTAACAATATCTTCATTTGCTCCTCCTTTTAAAATAGGAACAAAGGGCAATAAACTTGATAAGTTATTATCAAAAGCTAGATTAACATCCACCTCCCAAAGATTAATAACTTGATAATTTTGATAACTTTTAATTCCCATAAATTCCGATTGATACAAGTTAGTAATTATTTCGGTTTGAGAATTAGGTAAAATGTTAATCAAGACCGGATAAACTGGTAAATTATAGCGTTCTTTTGCTAAGGCTGTATAAGCATATATTCGCACAGGAACTTGATTGTTATAACGTAATTGTAACTCATTCAGAATTAAAAATTCTCCGTATTGAGGACTGAAAACTTTTAGTAAAACATCATTTTCCCTAGCTATCCATTGAAAATCAGAACTAAGAATTTCTTGAACTTTCAAAGTCTTGTCTTGAATTAACCAATGTACCCATTGATCAGGATTTAAACTAATTAAACGTTTACCACCAATATCGGCCTTTTTCCTTGTCATTTTTTATACCAATTTTTTCAAAACTTATTACCTCTTATATTTAATTTTTATTAACTCGATTATTACCATTACTTTTCAAGGTAAAAATGCTATTATTTTGGTGAATTTGTCTAAATATTAATTGTACCATAATTTTTAAAGTTAAAAAATAACTAACAATAGGATAGCATAACA
Organism: Synechococcales cyanobacterium S06; assembly: GCA_011391125.1. Classification (GTDB taxonomy): domain Bacteria; phylum Cyanobacteriota; class Cyanobacteriia; order Cyanobacteriales; family JAABRE01; genus JAABRE01. The sequence goes on along the minus strand of JAABRE010000046.1, from coordinate 29,306 downwards.
CTGATTTACCGCTTAAAACCTTAACATACCCTCAATTAGTCAGTTTAAATTCTGAGTGTAAAGTAATAGATTAATCTCCAGAATTTAGTACTATTTAAAGCTAAATATGTGGCAAGATAAAAGCTGATTTGCAAATAAAATATTGGCATTATTTTCCACTGCGTGTGAAAGCATAACAGAATTTTGGACGATTAAAATCGTAAAAATAAGAAGTAACAAATTTAAAGAAAAATTTAATGCCCATAATGTGCTATCTTGAGATAAATTAATTTTTTTTATAAGGCTATGAATGAAATAATTAACTCTATTCGATTAACAAAAACCGAAAAAAAAGCTTTTATATATATTTTTATAGTTTCGATGTTATCACTTGCATCTTTAATACAAGCTAATGTCTTATACGTTGATGATATATCCAGAACTATTGAGACAGGTAATGCGGCTAATTGGCAAGATAATGGACGACCACTTTCTAGTGTTATGTATCTTATTCTTCAACTGGGATTACCCTTAACAGATATCTCACCATTAACTCAAATTTTATCAGTAGCTATTTATTCACTCACCTCCGTTTATCTCGGCAAAATTTTTCTCATTAATGATTTATGGTTTTTAGTTTTAAGCGGAATTATCTTTGTTTTAAATCCCTTTAATCTGGAGAATTTTTCTTACATTTTTGAATCTCTAATGTTCGCAGTTGCCGCTTTTAGTTCAACCATGGCTTTTGTATTAATAACTGTATATTTAAGGGAAAAATTAACGACAAAGATAAAGCTTCTTAGTTTTGTTTTTAGTGTACTTTGTTTACTAATATCATTATGTTTTTATCAAGCTTCCATTTCAATTTACCTAGCTATTTTTAGTTTTTATTCGTTATTTAAGCTCGGTGAAACTCTCCATATTAAACAATCACTAAAAATATTTTTTTCATCTTCCATCGTGCTATTTTTCTCTTTATTAGCTTATGCACCTATAAAACATATTTTTGTCAAAGGTGAATATAACATTACCCATTCAAAAACAGCATCATTTATTAATATACCAAAAACAGTTATTAATAATTTATTACTTTCATTACAAAACATAAATCAATGGCTTGAAGGAATTTTAAAGTTATTAATTATCCTCATCTTAGTGATAACTATAATTTCTCTATTAATTATGTTATTTAGAAATATTTATTTAGAAAGAAATAAGTTAAATGGAATTAAAATTATTAGTATTTTATTATTAATGGTTGGGTATTCTTGTATTTTTATAATTTCTTTAGCTGGTCTGATGGTTCTTTTAGAAAATCCAGTTATCTGGCCGAGAGCTTTTATGGGTTTTGCTGGCATAGTTTGTATTTGTAGTTTATTTCTATCTTATATATTTTCTAATATTAAAACATTAAAGTATTTTTTAATATTTTTATTATCTTTATTCTGTTTATCTTTTACCAATGTTAGTTTGACTTTAGGTAATGTTCTAAATTTTCAGAATAACTATGAAGAAATGATGGCAACTGTACTTCTTTCCGATTTAGAGGAAAGTATTTCAAAAATACCGAATCCCCCAGAAAATCCAAAGATTGCGATCGGTAGTCCTCTTGAATATAGTCCTTTAACTATAGCAGCTTTTAACAAATACCCCATATTAAAACAAATTACATGGTCTTATTTTATTCCGAATCGTCACCAAGGATATAAAAAATTTTATAGTTTAGGTTTTAAATTTAGTGAAACACCTGAAATAGAACAACCATTTATTCCTAAAACCCAACCAATTATTACTCGCCGAATATATGATGTATATTTGGAAAATAATGATACTTTTGTGGTGACATTTAAGTAATAAAAATTTAGCTCTATGGATTTTTTATCTATAGAGATTTATCGGAAAAAATTTATGTCTATTGTTCTTTTTATTCTTTAATATTTTGAATAAATAACAATTATTGTGATAATTTTAATTTCTTTTTCAACTTAAACCAAAGAGTTCTTAACTTCCAAAATTTACTACTTTTCATGGCCGTAATTTCTGTTTTTAATTCGTCAATTTCTTGTAATTCAGATTGTATTTTTTTCCATTCTAATTCAAACATCATTAAAGAGTTTAATTGTCTTGATATTTTTAACTGTTGAGATGATTCTTCTCTTAAGATTAGTTGATATTCATTAATCATTTCAGGTAGGTTTTTATGGGTGTTTTTATTAAGATTTTCTGCGACTTGATTTAAAAGGTGTCTATTTGTATTTAACCAATGAATTTTAGTAATAATTGCATCTTTATTTGCTTCAACTAAAAAACCATTGTCACAATCTTTTATTCTATCTTCAAAACTGCCAATTTTTGTTGCTAGAGTAGGAATACCGAAAATCATTAATTCACTTAAAGTATAGCTAAAAGTTTCTGGCCAAACTGATAATAACATTCCGAAATCTGGTGAAATTTCCTTAATTTTTAAGGGTAATTCCTCTATTGAATATTTTGTAGCTACAATTTTAATCCCCTGTTTATATCGAAAATCTAAACCTTCTTCACCACATCCTAATAAATATATATCAGCAATTTCCGTTAATTCTTGATAACACTCTTGAAATAATTTTAAACCTTTTTGTAAAGCTAAACTTCCTAAGATTAAAATTTTTAATTTACCTTGTTTTGTATTTCTGACTAAACTTTCTGGTTTTAAATTAACACCATGAGATATGTGAGTAAAATTAATTTTCTTAAATTCTGGTTCTAGTTCAATTAAATTTTTCTTCACCGAATTAGAAGGAATGACTATCGTAATTTCATTACGTTTAATTAGTTCTAAAAATACTTGTCTTATTGCTAGCCAACTCGAAGCAGGTTGATTTGGAAAAAAGCGATTAAAGGGATTCTCGTTATAACAATTACTTAATATTTCTGAATTACATTCAGTACAGATTTTCTTAAAAAATATATTAATGGCGGGACAAAATGGATAAAAATCATGGCCAATAATTATCGTTTTTAAACCAGTATTTAAAATATCTAAACTATGACCAATAAAAGAGGAAACTAAAATTTTTTCAATCTGAAAATCAAGTATAATTTCCTCTAATATTTGACAATATTCAAGACTTGTAATAGAAGTAGCATAAATGGGTGATTTTAGCTCCCACAATTTAAGAGGATTTTGATCATTAATATTTTGATATAAGGCCATTCTTTGACCGGGAATTCCTAAATTACCAATGGATTTTAAGACTAAATTTGTATTGTGATTATCCGTATTACAATAATCTTGAACCCATCTTTCTAAACCTCCTCCCCAACTATGCATGACCTGAAGTTGGACTAATTTTCTTTGCTCATTTTCCATAAGTGTTAATTTTTTATTAAGTATCAATTTTGTAACTTTATATAACTTATTTTTTTGACAATTTTTCTTTTAAAGAAAACCATTTATTTCTTAAGTTCCAAAATTTACTACTTTCCATTCCTCTAATTTTATCACGAAGAAATTCAACCTCAGATTGTAGTTGACTTAAAGCTTGTGATGGTTCTGAATAATTCGATAATTTTTCGACAAATTCTTGTTCACCATGGGCATTATACCAATGAAAATAAGCTTTACTGGTATTAATGTTATCAGTTACAAAAAAGGGATTAGGGAAAGCATTTTGTAAGTCTATTCTTTGACGATAAAGCAATCTTTGACGATTATTAATCTCAATTTTATTCTCAAAAAACGAATAGTTACAAGGTGTATTTCCTATTTTTGCTTGTCCATTTTTTTCACATTCTTGAATGTACCAATTTCTCAGTTCAAAAAGAACTTTACTATAATTGCCATATTTTTTTAACATTACTTCTTGAGCTCCACTATCAAAACCAGAAAAATGATAAAAAATTAGCGGCTGCTCATTAATTAAAATACCTTTTTCTAAACTTCCACTAGCTTGTCTATTAGTTAAATTCCAAGTAGCAACGTTATAAACTGGTTCTCTTAAAATACCTAAATCATCAAAAAACCCAGGAGCTAAATCAATCCATTTTTGGTCAGTAAATAAGCCTCCAGGTATATCATTATAGCAAAAATTTAAACAACGATTTGACCACCAATCTAAGAAAGATTGACTTTCTTCTGAATTTTTAATCGCGATAAATCCTAAATTAAAAACACCATGTTTTAAACTACATATTTCATTATCTATAACTGCTTCATTTGTTTTTTCGGGTGTCGTTTGATGGGGAGTTAATAAAATACTATATTGATCTAATTTTTTCAGAATTGAATCTAATTTATTTAAAATTACCATATCAGGATCAAAATAGATGACTTTTTCACAATTATGAATCCTAATAATTTCTTTTAATGCAATTGGTTTTACTCCTGTACACATTTCTACTATAGAGTGTTTAAATACCCATGATTTCCACTCAGTAATTGGTAATTTATCAACCGTAATAACAAAATCAAAAGGCTCATTACTCAGCTCAAATGATGAAGGTAAAATGTCACATAAAACTAAATGAAATTTGGCTTCTGGGTGATATTTTTTGACAGATTGAGCTAATACTCTAGCTTTGGGGATATAATTAGATGTGATACTCGTAAATACATGAAATGTCATTTTTTTCTCCTAAGTTTTTATTTCTATCTTAATATATTTAATCAGTTTACTCTAGTTTATGTTAAATTAAAACGTTTTTTGATGGCAAACCAAATATTTCTCATTTTCCAAAATTTACTACGTTCCATTCCTTGAATAATATTTTCATCTTCTATTAATTTTAAATTTGTCTTCTGTAATTCCTCTTGTAAATTATTTAATTCTCTCCTATTTTCTGATAATTTATCATTACTTTCTTTTATGATAAATGTCTGCTCTTGTAATTTAGTCTGAGTATTTTGCAACATAGTTTCAGTATCTTCTAATTTAAGCTGAGTATTTTGTAACATAGTTTCAGTATCTTGTAATTTAGTCTGAGTATTTTGTAAAATAGTTTCAGTATTTTGTAATTTAAGCTGAGTATTTTGTAAAATAGTTTCAGTATCTTGTAATTTAGTCTGAGTATTTTGTAAAATAATTTCAGTATCTTGTAATTTAAGCTGAGTATTTTGTAAAATAGTTTCAGTATTTTCTAATTTAAGCTGAGTATTTTGTAAAATAGTTTCAGTATCTTCTAATTTAAGCTGAGTATTTTCTAATTTATTTATCTGCTCAATAATAGTTAGTTCATTTTGTTCTATAATAAGGCTATATTTTTGCGTTTTTTTATTTAATTGATGTAAATTTTTCCAATCTTCTAAAAATATATTTCGAGAAGGAAACAAATCTTTATCAGATATATTTGATTGATTTATGCTAATATAATTAGCGGTATTTAATTCTTGATATATTTCACAAGCTTTAGGAAAAAACTCTTTAAATAAAGATACCCTATAGGAATTAGCTATCTCTTTGTTCATTAATGATTCTTCATAATAATTAGTAATTTCACCTAATGTTAAAGAAAACTTTTCTCTCATTATCTTCGTTAAAATATAAGGATTAGTAATTATATCGTTAATATTTATTAATAAACATTTTTGTTGATATTTTTTATAAAAATCTAAAATAATTTCATTATAATTAATCCAGATATCGATGGCCAAATTGGGGTTATCGAGAAAAACTTGATCACCACGGCGATACAAAGAATCGATAACTTCCCAAGGATAGCGATAAAGTAATAAAAAATATGCTTGGGGTATTTTTTCTTGCCAAAAATTTAAAAATAAGGTTGTTCGGGGATCTTTCCAACCCCAATATTTAGTGGTTCTCTGATTAATTAAAGTTTCAGCTTGTATAATAAAAGCATCGGATACTTGAATATTTTTTTCTAAAGTCCAACCTTCTTTAGTTATACCTTGAGAATCAAGGATTTTTTCATGTAATTGAACAAAATCAGCATCTTCAAAATGACCTTTAATATTACCTTCACTAGCTTCTACTAATCTTGAACCAATATCTAATCCTGCACTTTGCAATAAAGAAGCAGTTAAAGAAGTACCAGAACGGTGCATTCCAGTAATAATTAAAACCTGTGATTCTGAATTATTCATAATACTTGTTTTATCCGATTAACTCCATTGATTTAAGGGAAATATTAGGTTCAATTTTAAAATCGACTATCCCCGTACTTAACATATTTTCTTCAGGTTGTACCCTAAACATTAAAGCATCAATTGTTCGATGTAAATATACTTCTTCACCATCAATCATTCCTAACACACCATTATTTAAAAAGTAAACCCCCTGTAATAATAAACAAGAAAACTTAAATTCTACTTGTACTTCTGCTCCAGCGGCCACATATTCTACACTATTATCTATGGTATGAGAACCAGCTCCTCCTAATTCTAATCCGGTCATGGTTTTCAGTAACATTCCAAATCTTACTTGATAAGCTGCTTGTTTAAATTTAACTGTATAAGTATATATATAATCTTGTCCTTTAACTAAAATATTAACCATTTTTCCACCAATTGTAGTTAAAAAAGGGTTAATTATTTCTGCTCCCCTAGATAAATAAACAACTGTACTTTGTGGTTTTAAATTAGGATCAAAAAATGGTTCTAATTTTGCTGAAAATTCTATTTTTTTCGGTGTTATTACTGTTGAAACTTCGCCAGAAATCTGATTGTTATTGTCTGATTTAATTATTATTTCTGGTTGATTAAATTTTTTTATTTCTTCTCGTAAGAGTGTTATTTTTTCCCTAGGAGCATAAATAAGTTTATGATATTTAGAAACGACTATTTTCGGAGAATTTGCTAATATTAATTCTCCCTGATCCATTAACACTGACCAATTACATAATTCGACGACTGTACCAGCACTATGGGAGACAAATAAAATCGTTTTTCCTGCTTCTTGAAACCCTTTAATCTTAGCAAAACATTTTCTCTGAAATGCTTCATCTCCCACGGATAAAGCTTCATCTACTATTAAAATATCAGGATCAACATTAATCGCAACTGCAAAAGCCAACCTCACAAACATCCCACTGGAATAGGTTTTCACGGGCTGCTCGATAAAATCACCAATATCCGCAAAACTAGCAATTTCATCAAATTTTGCTTCTATTTCGGCCTTACTTAATCCTAATATTTTGCCATTAAAAAAGATATTTTCTCTCCCGGTAAATTCGGGATTAAAACCACTTCCTAATTCCAATAAAGCGGAGATTCTACCATTAACATTAACTTCACCAAAAGTAGGAGTTAATGTCCCGACAATTATCTGTAATAAAGTGCTTTTTCCTGAGCCATTTCTCCCGACAATTCCTAAAGTTTCACCCCGATTAATTTCCAAATTAATATTATTTAAAGCCCAAAATTCTTTACCCCTACTTTTCCCGGGTAATAAAATTTCTTTTAAGCGATCTATGGGACGATCATAGCACTTAAAACATTTAGAAACATTTTTTAAGGAAATTGCGACTTGATCGCCCATTAGTTAATTTACTCCTCAATATACCTAGACTTTAACCAATTAAGATAACTAAATTCTGGTTAAAAGTCAATAAAATTATGTTAGCAAAAACTTAGTAACTAAAATACGAAAATGATCAAGGATTACAAAACATCGGCAAAAGCAGGACGCAATTTGCGATATACGGTGAATCCTAACATAAATGTAAGCAGGGAAACGATCGCCACGAAACCCCATTCATTCCAATGAGTCACCTCTCCAGTGAGGATTAAATCGCGGTAAATTTCGGCGATCGCAGCTAGAGGATTTAGCCAAAATATCCAAGGGCGGAAATTTTCAGGGATAACCGAGAGAGGATAAACAATGGGAGTAAGATAAAACCAAAGATTAAGAATAACGCTTAAAGTTTGAGGAATATCGCGTAAAAAAACAGTTAAACTAGCCGTTAAATAACCTAAACCACAAGTGAATAATAATTGTGGTAGCCAAATTAAAGGTAATAAAGCTAGGGTAGGATGAATAGTTTGGGAAGAAAATGCGACTAAAATAATTAAAGCAATTAAACCAAAACTACTCTCAATAAAAGTAGATAAAATAGGAACTAAAGGTAATAAAGTTAAAGGAAATACCACCTTTTTAACCAAATTAACTTGATTAAGTACAGAGGTAGAAGCTTGCATAAAACCCATCGTAAAAGCAGACCAAGGAACTAAACCAGCAAATAACCATAAACCAAAGACTAAACTATTATCAGTGGGTAGACCTTTCAAACTTAATTTAACCTTTAAAATAATAGAAAAAACATAAGTATAAATTAATAATTGGGATAATTGGTTTAAAATTGGCCAAAGATTGCCTAATACTGAACCCTTATATTTTGCTTCTAAATCTCGACGTACTAAAGTACGCAATAATTCAAATTTTGCGACCCAAAGAGGGTTAATTGTTAGGCCATTTTTCACTTTATTACTAATCACTTCTCTTCACACCAAATCTTAAATATTGGTAAAATTATAACTGAGAGTGTAGATTTCGGATTAGACTTCTTTTTTTGCTTAAGATAAAGTTTTATAACATTTACTTGACAACAAAGCTTTTTTGTGTACAGCCGGCGATCGCCGCCAGATTTCAGATTTAAAGCCAACAAAATTGTTAGTGTGCTATCTGAAAAATAGATTTTAGATATTACTTGACAAATTAACGGCTTTGTGAATTACTGGTAAATAAAAAAAGGGGAAAATTTAAAACTTCCCAAATTTTTTCTAAAATATAGTAATTCCAATTAAGATTAGAATAGTTAAAAAATAGGTTCGTTGTTGCGCTTTAGCGCTTCTTAGGACTAAAGTTTAACAACAAACTAAAAACTTTTGTTTAATTTTTATTTGGAATTACAATATTTATAAGTAGGAGTTTACCTTATGTCAGTAATGATTGAACAGGATTTGAAAGAAATTCTCACTAAAATCGACCAAAAATTAGAAAGAATTGAAAACGATGTTACAGATTTAAAAATTGGTCAAACTCGTATTGAAGGAGAACTTAAACGAATTGAAGAAAAAATTGATGGTTTAGATAAGAGAATTGAATTTCAGGAGTTTATTAATCGTAGTGTTTTAATTGGTAACTTCCCCCCTTTCAAGGGGGGGTAGGGGGGTACATCATTTTTATTTTGGCAATTTTAGGAGGATTAGCTAAATTATTCGGATTAGTTGGCAATCCTTAAAACTGATTTTTTCCCACGGCTTGACAAGTTGACAGTTTTATGTATTACTAATAAATTAAGAAAAAAAAGGGAATAAATTAAAAATTTCCCTAAAATTTTTATCAAATGTAATCAGGAGTTTACCATTATGAGCCAAGAAAGATTAACTCGCATTGAGGAAAGATTAACTCAAATTGAAACCAAACTGAAAACTTTAGAATTAGATATTGAACCAGAAGGTCGTATTTCTGAAGGTTTTGAATATTTATCAGGAGACATAGATTCTTTTCGCAATGAAACCCGCAAAAGATTAGATCGACTAGAACACGGTCAACATCGAATTCAAGCTAGTTTAGAGGTGATTTTACGGCATTTAACCGCTTATGGTCAAGATTCTTGATCTTGGTTATGATGGTGGGTAATTCCCACCTTACTATTACATTGGGCAGCTTAAATCGCCAGCGCGTTTAGAAAAGCGGAGGTTTTCGGCGTAATCGACGGGGCAATCAATAATCGAGGGTACATCTTGCGCTAAAGCTTCTTCTAAAGTGGGGATTAAATCCGCCGCTGATTTGACGCGATAACCCTTTAACCCCATACTTTCAGCGAATTTGACAAAATCTGGATTAGTGAAATCCACAAAAGCTGATTCCCCAAATTGGTTAATCTGTTTCCAAGCAATTAAACCGTAAGCATTATCGTTGAAAATTAAAGTTACAAAAGGTGTCTTGACTCTTAAAGCGGTTTCCAATTCCTGACAATTCATCATAAAACCACCGTCGCCTGTTACAGCAACCACTTTTTTGTCAGGATTTACTAACTTGGCGGCTAAAGCCCCCGGAATGGCAATCCCCATGGCGGCAAAACCGTTGGAAATAATACAGGTATTAGGACAATCACAGTGATATTGACGCGCCATCCACATTTTATGCGCTCCCACGTCAGAAATTACGATGTCTTCTGGTCCCATTACTTGACGCAAATCGTAGATGATTTTTTGGGGTTTAACAGGAAAACCGTCATCCTGGCCAGATAATTCATAATCGGCGCGAATATCAGTGCGTAATCTCGCAGTTACCGGGGTAGGTTTATTTTCCCTGTCGGCGCGTTTGCTAATTTCTAAAAGAGAATCAGAGATATCGCCAACTATTTCGACTAAAGGGATATAACTACTGTCAATTTCCGCTTGATTTGCGCCAATATGGATTATTTTATGATTTCCTTCGGGATTCCATTTTTTGGGAGAATATTCGATTAAATCGTAACCAACCGCAATGATTAAATCACTTTCATCAAAAGCGCAACTGACGAAATCCCGTTGTTGTAACCCCACTGTCCATAAAGCCAAGGGATGAGTGTAGGGAATTGCTCCTTTCCCCATGAAAGTGTTAACCACGGGAATATTTAAACGAGTGGCAAATTCCGTTAATGTTTCCGCCGATTTGCTGCGAATTATGCCATTTCCAGCCAAAATTAGGGGATTTTTCGCTTTAGAAATCGCAACCGCCGCCGCATTAATGCTACGGTAAGAAGCATAGACTTTCTCTTGATTATCCTTAGTTAGAGGTTTTCCTACCACGGCCATGGCGGCAATATTTTCTGGTAAATCAATATGTACGGCTCCAGGTTTTTCAGTTTGGGCAATTTTAAAGGCTTTACGCACAATTTCGGCGGTGTTGCTAGGGCGAACAATCTGGGTATTCCACTTGGTGACAGGAGCAAACATGGCGACTAAATCCAAATATTGATGGGATTGGATGTGCATTCTGTCCGTGCCAACTTGGCCTGTAATTGCAACTAAAGGCGCTCCATCTAGGTTTGCATCGGCAACCCCTGTCATTAAGTTTGTTGCACCTGGACCCAAGGTGGACAGGCAAACCCCAGCTTTTCCCGTCAAGCGCCCATAAACGTCGGCCATAAATGCTGCTCCTTGTTCGTGACGGGTGGTGATAAACTGAATTTTAGATTTTTTTAAAGCTTCCAAAATGTTTAGATTTTCTTCGCCAGGGAGGCCAAAAACATATTCGACTCCTTCGTTTTCTAAACATTGAACTAACAATTCTGCTGTATTTAATTCGCTCATTTTTTGCTCCTTTTTTTTGTTATTAAAAAATTCGTTGTCGCACTGAAAGCGCTATCTTTTTTAGAGCGCTAAAGCGCAACTACAAACCTATCAACTATTAATTAATCCACACTGTTTTGATGTTAACAAATTCCCGAATTCCTTCTACTCCTAATTCTCTACCATAGCCTGATTTCTTGATTCCTCCAAAGGGAAGACGAGGATCTGATTTTACCATTCCGTTAATAAATATGGCTCCAGCTTCGATTTCTTTGATTAGGCGATCGCCTTCTTCCGGTATATTTGTCCATGCACTTGCTCCTAATCCAAAGGGTGAATCATTGGCTAAATTAATGGCTTCGTCAAGGTTTTTTACGGTAAAAAGTAAGGCCACTGGTCCAAAAAATTCGTCTCGATAACCGGGGGAATTTTGGGGAATTTCAGTTAAAATTGTTGGCAAATAAAAGTTACCTTCTCCAGCTATTTTTTGGCCTCCAATTAATAGTTTAGCGCCTAATTTTACTGTTTTTTTTACTTGTTTATCTAATTCTTCTAAAATGTCAGGAGTTGCTAACGGTCCGATGTCAGTATTCTCTGACATGGGATCACCGATGTTGAGGTTTTGAAATTTGGCGACTAATTTGTCGGTAAATTCAGAGGCGATCGCCTCATGTAAAATAAAGCGTTTGGCGGCAATGCAGGATTGACCATTATTCAACAGACGAGCGGTGACGGCGGTATTGACAGCATTTTCTACATTGGCGCTATCTAAAACGATAAAAGGATCACTACCTCCTAATTCAAGGACAGTTTTTTTCAGGTTTTGACCACAAAGGGAAGCTAAACTGGCTCCGGCTGCTTCACTTCCGGTTAAAGTTGCGGCTTTTACCCTGTCATCTTCCACCAGGGCAGCCACTTGACTTGCACCAATTAACAAAGTTTGGAAGACACCTGCGGGGAAACCAGCTTGCAGGAAAATTTCCTCAATGGCCAAAGCGGATTGGGGAACATTGGAAGCGTGTTTTAACAGGGCGATATTGCCGGCCATTAAAGCAGGAGCGGCAAACCTAAAAACCTGCCAAAAAGGGAAATTCCAGGGCATGACAGCTAAAATTATGCCCAATGGTTGATAACTGACGTAACTTTGACTAGCGTCAGAGGGGATGACCGTATTTGCCAAAAATTGAGGGGCATTTTCGGCATAAAAACGACAGACGAGGGCGCATTTTTCGACTTCGGCGATCGCACTTTTGATGGTTTTACCCATTTCGGTGGTCATAATTTGGGCATATTTAGTTTTATGTTCGTCTAAAATATCGGCAGCTTTTTTTAACCAGGTACTTTTTTGGGTCAGGGAAATTTGACGATAAGTTAAAAAACGAGACTCAGCTAAAGTTAATTTAGCCTCAATTTCTGCCTCAGTGAGTGGGGCAAAAGTTTTGAGTGTGATTCCCGTAGCTGGGTTAACTGTAGCGATACCCATTGTTGTATTCTCCTATATTTTTTGTGCCAAACTAAGACTAAATTATTAAATTAGTCCTTTTACAAGATGGTTAACTCAAATAAAAAGTTAATGACCTTGATTTATTAAGTATGAAAACAATTGGCAATTCTCAATTTACCATTGCTCGTTTTATTATTTTAGCATTGTTAATGATCCTAATCTTAATGAAGGTAACTCCGAGTTATCTTCAGGGAAAATGGTCTTGGCAAGATTTAGCGCCAATTAATAACGTTAAAAAGTTACAAAACTTGAAAGATACCGGTTTAAATATTCCTGATTGGGAAACAAGTTTACAAAAAGAAGTTACAATTGGTGGGCGAAAATGGTCATTTCAAGTATTGACAAAAAAGGGAGAAAGACCCATTACCTTATTACTACAACCACAAATTTATTATAAAGATCAGCCTGGTATAGAATGGGTAGATATTAATGGAGTGGAAAAATGGCAAACAGATTCTTTTACTGAACTTAAATTGAATGTCGAGAAAAATGGGAGTAAAATTCCCCTGAAAACGCGTTTCTTTCGAGCTTGGAATCAACAGAAAACCTACGCCGTAATTCAATGGTATGCTATGCCAAAAAAAGGTGATTTTTCCTCGGCCAAATGGTTTTGGGATGATCTTTTTGCGCAATTAAAAGGTCAGAGAATTCCTTGGGTTGTGGTGTCTTTAAAAATGGAAATTGAACCATTAGGGGAGATTAAATTAAAAAAGGAATCGGCGGAATCTTTCGCTAAAATAATTCAAACTGAATTAATAAAAACTGTTTTTGACAATTAAGAAAATAAGAAAATAAGAGTAAAAAAATGTCCCGAAAATATAAGCTAATTTCATTAAGTTTAGGTTTGTGTAGCACTAATTTGTTGCTATTTCCTAGCCTTACTTTGGCTCAAGAAAAATTTGTCCCAACTTTACCTCCACCTTCAAATATTCCTCAAAGTTTACCTCCTGCTCCTACTAATAATAATTTAGCAACGGAAATCCCGAGGGGAACATTTAATTCTAATGAATTTATGCCGCCAAAAAGTTCTTCTCCTGCTATCTATAAAGATGATGCTTTAAATCCTTTAAATATTTATTATCTTGATACGGGAGATGGAGTAATTATTAATGTGGAAAGGTTTTTTGACTTTAATACTACTGGACCAATTGATGCTGAAGGTAATATAATTATGCCCATTGTGGGTAGAATTAATTTAAAGGGACTAACTTTAAAAGAAGCAGAAGCAAAAATTAGTAATTTTTTGGGAACTAATTATTTACAACAAAAGCCCAAAGTTAATGTGGTTTTAGCCGCCCCAAGGTCGGTAAAATTAACGATTGTAGGAGAAGTTTCTCGGCCTGGTTTTTACAATTTAGCGACGGGTATTTCCGTTAATGAACTTTTATTCGCCGCAGGAGGTAGCACAAGAAATGCAGATTTAAGGTCAATTATTGTCCGTCGTGAGTTACCAAATCAGGAAATAATTGAACGTAAAATTGATATTTTTACTCCCTTACAAACGGGACAACAATTACCTACTATTAATTTTCAAGGTGGGGATACTATTATCGTTTCTAAACTCGAAGTAGGCACGGATCAAGATTATAATCGGGATTTAATTGCTAAAACTTCTTTAGTACAACAAACTATTAAAGTGAGATTATGGAATGAGGCGATCGGCGGTATTGGTGTTTTAAATGTTCCCAATGGTAGCACTGTTTTAGATATTTTAGGTAATGTGGGAGCAGCGAATCAGCAATTAGTTGATATCAATAATATTGGTCTTTTACGTTATGATTCCGAAAAAGGTGGGGTCATCACCCAAATAATTGAAGGTAAACGAGCTATTCGTGGTGATATTTCCCAAAATGTGGTCCTTCAAGATGAAGACGTTATTATTGTCGGTCGTACTTTACTGGGTAAGGTAATTAATGCTCTTAATATTATTACTCAACCTTTTCAAAGTTTGTTTAGTTTTGTCGCTTTTATTAATACTTTAGAAAACGTATTTGACTAATTAATTCTTATGGCTTTACCCATTGTTACTCGTTTTTTAATTTCCCTTGATGAAAATAAATTCGTCGGTTTTTTAGCTTTTATTTTTGTCTGGGGAGTGTTTGGTATTTTTGCTTTACAACCTGCTCGTACTCCTCCCCCTCCGACTTATAAAGCAGTTGGAGCTTTGTCTTTGAAAACTCCTCCCCCTGTTTTTACTAATACCGGGGACGAAGTTCAACAAGTTGGCCGCCGTATTAATCGTAGTATTTTATTAGCTCCTCGGGTTTTAGAAAAAGCCAGTCAACAATTAAAAGTTCGCACTCAAGAAATTGTTAAAATTGCCGAAAAATTGGTGATTACTTTTCCCGAGGAAGAAGAAGCTTCCATTATTACTTTTGAATATTTTGATGAGGAAAAACCTGATTTTGCCCAATTAGTTTTATTGGTATTTATGGATACCATGGTCGAAGAAAGTCGCTTGTTAAATACTGCTCAATTAACCACAAAAATTGATGGTCTTAATGCTAGATTAAAAAAAGTTCAAGGAGATTTAAAAAAGGCGGAACAAGCTTTATATACTTATATTAGTACCGATGGTTCTTCTTTATTCGCCATTCAAGATGGTAGTCTTTTTTCTGGCATTACTATGAGTCAGGAACAACAACGACAAATTCAATTGGCTTTAGAGGATATTAATGGCCAAATTAATAGTTTAGTGCAGCAGCTTTCTCTCACCCCCGAACAAGCTTTTACTTCTTCTGCTCTTAGTGCTGATGCACTTATTGCCAGCCTCCGTACTCAAATACTTGATATAGAAACTCAAGTTGATATTCTGAGCCGAGATTTACGGCCTGCCCATCCCCGCATGGTTGAATTACAACAGCAAAAGCTAAGTCTAGAAAAGCTTTTACAAGATCGGGCCAAGGAAGTTATTGGCAGTGATGGCTTGTTGGCCGATTTGCCTGCTGAAAAAATACGTCAACAAAGTAATTTAGACCCTGCTCGCCAACAATTGGCCAATACTTTGGTTGCCCTAAAAACCCGGCAAGAAGGTTTAATTCAACAATTGGAGTCCATACGTCTTCAGGAGCAAGAGTTACGTCAACAATATGAGAACTTTCCTGAAAAACAAGTGGAACAAGCTCGCTTAATTCAACAAGTGGAAAGCCAAACTGCTCTTTATCGAACTATTTTAGCGGCTTTGGTGGATGCTCAAGCGGCGGAAGCTGAAACGACTAGCAGTTTGGCGATCGCCCAAGAAGCTGTTGTGCAAACCATCGAAGCGCCGAAATCGGAAAAAATTAATCCGATCATTTTAATTGGTAGCGGTTTTGTGGTGGGAATTATCGCCGCTGGAGGGGTAATCTTTTTACTGGCGACTTTGGACACTCGATTACATACTAGCGCTGAAATTAAAACTCTCTTATCAGATCAGGAAGTTTTCTTATTAGGGGAATTACCTTTTGTCAGCAATCTCAACCCTAAAGGTGAGGAAGTGCCGATTTTAATTGAATCGGATTCTGTTGATCTTTCTTTTTATGAGCGTTTGCGTAGTAATATCCGTCGTCTGTCCGCGGAAGCTCCTAAAATTATTTTAGTTTGTAGTGTCAGTAACGAGGAGGGTAAGAGCGTCACCGCTTACAATTTGGCGATCGCCTCAGCTCACGCTGGAAAACGTACTCTTTTAATCGAAGGGGATTTGCGCGCTCCTTCCTTGGTTAATTACTTCAATTTATCCGTCAGTAAGGAAGCGAAAATTGAACCATTGCGCTATTACGGTGATCGCAGCGATTGCATTCGTTTAGTACCCGAAATCGAGAATTTATATATTGTACCGAGTCCTGGGCCACAAAAAAGAGCGGCTGCGATTATTGAATCGAGCGAATTAAAAATATTATTAGAGGAGGCTAAACGCCGATTTGATTTAGTAATCATAGACAGTCCCACCTTAAGTAATGCCAATGATGCGCTTTTACTAGAACCTTTAAGCGATGGAATTCTGTTAGTAACTCGGCCTGGTTTTAGTCGAACCAATTTGTTAAATGAAACCATGGAACAATTTAAAGAAGCCGAAATCGAACTTTTAGGCGCAGTAATTAATCTATCTGAAATTTCAACACCTTTGAAAAAATTACCGATCATAGAACAAGCAACCGTGAGCAATGAAGAAATAACCATTAACACTTAAAAGAATTATGAACTTTTGTGAAGAAAAGTAAATATTATCTCTGAATAAGTCAGTAATTAAGGTTAACAAAGGAATTAGCCATCATAATAGAAAAAAGGAGATTATTTGAAAGCTAATTTGGTGTCGGAGTGAAACCCAAGAAAGGAGGAAAGATTATGAATAAACAAATTTTGTTGACCACAATCCTATTTCTGGTTTTTGCCACATCTGTAAAAGCTGAAAATCCTGCCCATTTGCGACAATTACTAGAAACAAAACAATGTGTAAATTGCGATTTAATTAACGTTGATTTAGCGGGACTTGACTTAAGCAACGCCAAACTTACTAATAGTAATTTAACTGGGGCAAATTTACAAGGTACAAACTTAGAAAATTCTAGCATAGAAAACGTTAATTTTAGTAACACAAACTTAAATAAAGCTAACTTAAATAACGCCGATTTACTAGGAGTAAATCTCAGCAAAGCTAACCTTTTAGCTACTAATTTAAGTGGCGCATATTTAGGAGGAGCTGACTTAAAATTTGCCAACTTACAAGGTGCTAATTTAAGATTTGCCAACTTACAAGGTGCTAACTTAATGTTAGTAGATTTAAGGGGAGCTAATTGTAGTAAAGCTTGGTTATCTGATGTGGATTTATCCTTAGCTAATTTAAGCGATACCATCTTAACAAATGCCAATTTAAGTGGTAGTAACTTCTCAAAAACTAACTTAAGTTACGCAGATTTAAGTAATGCCAATTTAGATAGTGCGGAGTTAATAAATGCCGATTTAACCGGTACAAATTTAGCTAACGCAGTCTTGACCAATGCCAATTTATTGGGTGCTAATTTAGCCGATGCTAACTTAGAAAACACCAATTTAGAAGGAGCAGTTGGCCTCACCCAAGACCTATTAAATCCCATGTTTTAATGATAGAAATTACCGCCTTTTGTTGTTGTGCTTTAGCGCTAAAGCGCAACAACAAACCTGATTTTAAACCTTTGCCAAAGTCACTTTTTGCCCTTGATTTTGGTACTTGCCTTGGCGATCAGCATAGGTTGTTTGACAGGGATCACCTTCAAAAAATAATAATTGACAAATTCCTTCGTTGGCATAAATTCTCACATCAGCATGGGAACTATTAGAAAATTCCAAGGTAATTGCCCCTTTCCAAGAAGCTTCTAAAGGGGTAATATTAGCGATTAAACCTACCCTCGCGTAAGTGGATTTACCTAAACAAATTGCGGTAACATTTGGAGGCATTGAAATGGTTTCTAATGATACCCCTAAACCATAACTATTACCGGGTAAAATGAAATAATCGCCGTTTTGATCATGGTGTAATTCCACCGCGTCTAAATTCTTAGGATTAAAATTTTTCGGGTCAACAATTGTCCCCGGAATGTGTCTAAAAACGAGAAATTCTGCCGGTGATAATCTAATATCATAACCATAGGAACTTAAACCAAAACTAATCACGGGAATTTCCACTTCTGCTAATCTTGTTTTCCGAACTAACTGCTCTTGAAAAGGTGTAATCATTCCCTGTTTTGCTTGTTCAATTATCCACTTATCATTCTTAATCATTGCTTATTTTTCTCCTCATAATTATTACCTGTAACCCAATTATCCGAGTCATTATAGGTAAGATACCTGTGTTACATTTATACAATTCGGCATGATTTAGTCTCATCTAATTATATTCTATCACCTATTACCTTTTACTTATTACCTATTACTTAAATTTTAATTCCTCGGCCATTTTGATTAAATTCTATTACCGTTTTTTCCGATAATTCCTGAGTCGTTAAAGACTCTAATAAGCTTAATGGTAGCGTTAAATGTGTCGCACCAGCCATTAAAGCAGCAGCAGCTTCTTCAGGTGATTTAAGACTTGCTGCTAATATTTTGGTCTCAGTATTTGCCAAAACTTTTGCCATTTCCTCCACTAATTTTATCCCATTTCCTAACAGTTTGGTCGCTCTGTTGACGTAGGCGATCGCATATTTTGCCCCAGATTCAGAAGCCAAAACTGCTTGAATTGGCTGATATATTGCAGTAACAGAGCAATTAATTTGGGGACTTAATTCCGCTACGACTTGAAAACCAAGGAGGGTAGCTGGAATTTTCAAAACAGTTTTTTCGCCGATGATTTCAAAGGCTTTCCTCCCTTCTGTTACCATATTCTCAAAATCCGTCGCAGTTACCTGATAATATAGCTCTCCAGGGCTGATTTGGGCTAATTTTGCGAGGGTTTCTTCGGGAGATAAATTACTTTTAGCTAATAAGGTAGGATTAGTGGTAATACCTTTTATCCATCCTAGTTTTATGGCGGTTTCAGCTTCACTAATTATGGCGGAGTCGAGGTAAATCATTTTACTTTTTTTTTCAGTATAATGTTTTTATTATCTCACGCAAAGACGCAAAGGCGCAAAGAAGAACGCCAAGTTATGTTATTTATTTGAGTATAGTTTTTTATTATCTCACGCAAAGGCGCAAAAACGCAAAGTTGGACGCAAAGTTAGTTTTTTAAGGTTATTTTTATGATTAATTCTGTTATTGAGGTTAAGGATTTACGGGTACAGTTTTTTACTCAAGATCGTTCTATTCTTGCGGTTGATAATATTAGTTTTTCTCTGAAAAAAGGCGAGACTTTGGGAATTGTTGGGGAGTCTGGTTCGGGAAAATCTGTTACTTCTTTGGCGCTTATGAACCTGATTTCACCCCCCGGTAAAGTTACGAATGGGCAAATTTTATTCCGCTCAGAAAATGACCAAGAATTTACTGATTTGTTACGGTTAAATGAGCAGGAAAAACGCTTTTTTCGTGGCCAGAAAATCGCAATGATTTTTCAAGAACCTATGAGTTCTCTTAATCCTGTTTATAATATTGGTTTTCAAATTACTGAGGCGATTTTACAGCATGAAAACCTTTCTATGTCTGAAGCTCGTCGTCGTGCAGTTTCTCTTTTACAGGAGGTAAAGTTATTACCTTCTGATGAGATTTTACGGTTTCAATGTTTAAGTGATGTTCCCTCTTTTTCTGAACAGCAAGTTAACCATTTTATTAATCAGCAAAAACTGGATTTTCTTAATCGTTTTCCCCATGAATTATCCGGTGGACAATTGCAACGAGTTATGATTGCTATGGCTATTTCTTGCAATCCAGTTTTATTGTTAGCTGATGAACCCACCACTGCTTTAGATGTTACTGTCCAAGCTACTATTTTAAAGTTATTAAAGGAGCTTTGTCAGGCTCGTCAAATGTCTCTGATTTTTATTACCCATGATTTAGGAGTTATTGCTAATTTAGTTGATAATGTCGCTGTTATGTATCAGGGTAAAATTGTCGAAATTGGTAGCATAAAAGAGGTCTTTTGTCAACCTAAACACCCCTATACTAAGGGTTTATTGGCCTGTAGACCAAAGCTAGATCAACCTTTAAAAATATTACCCACTGTCTCGGATTTTATGGAGGTGGAAACTACTGAAAAAGGCGAAATTATCATTAAGGAAAAGCAATTTATACCTGATACTTTAGCTGATCATTTTATTAGTAATAATCGGGATAATATCTATCAACATAAACCTTTACTATCTATTAAAAATCTTCATGTCGGTTTTCCACTTAAGAAGATTTGGGGTGAAAATCGACGCTATTTCATGGCGGTAAATAATGTTTCTTTTGATTTATTTCCGGGAGAAACTTTGGGTTTAGTGGGGGAATCTGGTTGTGGAAAGTCAACTTTAGCTCGCACTATTTTAAGGTTAATAAATCCCCTTCAAGGTGAGATTATTTTTCGGGACAATAATCTCGCTGATTGGTCTATTAATGATAAAAAGTTGCGCAATTTACGTAGGGAAATGCAGATTGTGTTCCAAAATCCTTATAATTCTTTAAACCCCAGAATAACCATCGGAAATGCGATTTTAGAACCCCTGGTTATTCATAATACTGGAGGTAATAAGAAAAAACGTCAAGAAAGGGTTGCTTATCTATTGGAAAGGGTTGGTTTAAATGCTAATTGGATGAATCGCTACCCCCATGAATTTTCCGGAGGTCAACGTCAAAGGGTATGTATTGCAAGAGCTTTAGCACTTAATCCTCAGTTTATAATCTGTGATGAATCGGTTTCTGCTTTGGATGTTTCTGTACAAGCTCAAGTGTTAAATTTACTGAAAGAATTACAAGCTGAATTTGGCTTAACCTATATCTTTATTTCCCATGATTTAAGTGTCGTGAAATTCATGAGCGATCGCATAATTGTAATGAATAAAGGCCGCATTGAGGAGATAGGAACGTCCGAGGAAATCTACCAAAATCCGACCCAAGAATACACCCGTCAATTAATAGCTTCCATCCCCAAAGGTTTTTAATTAAATTTAACATTAAGAAATCCGATTTCTTAAAGAAATCGGATTTCTGATCCTGCATTTTATTAAATTAATTCCCTAACAATTGTTAATTGTAAAAAATTAACCGACAAATTCGAGACGGGGTGCGGAAACACCAGCGGATTCTGTACCTTTGAGGTATGCTAACATGGTGTCAGCGTCGGAAACTTCAAAGGGATCGGTGGGACAATTGTCAGAGTAGCCGGCTTCAGCAAATACTTTCTCAATTTTGCAATCGTTAACCAACATGGAATAACGCCAAGATCTCATGCCAAATCCCACGTTAGATTTTTCTACCAACATACCCATTTTGCGGGTAAATTCGCCATTTCCATCGGGTAATAAGAAGACGTTTTTCGCGCCAATTTCTTTACCCCATTTGAACATGACAAATGCGTCATTCACAGATACACAGATGATGGTATCAACGCCTTGAGCTTTGAACTCTTCGTATAATTCTTCGTAACGAGGTAAGTGATTAGAAGAGCAAGTGGGTGTGAAAGCACCAGGTAAGGAAAAAACAACTACTTTTTTACCTGCAAAAATGTCTTTGGTGGTTTTGTCTTCCCAACGGTAGGGGTTAGCTCCTCCTACAGACTCATCACGGACACGGGTTTTGAATGTTACATCAGGTACTGTTGTAATTGCAGTCATAATTACCTCTATTCAGGAAATGATTTTTAGGTTTCTTTAAGCTCATCTCAGAATAATTCTTATTTGATAATTTGTCAAGTATAAAAGTAATTTTTTTTGAGACGTTTTCGGGGCAAATTTGAAGCTATATTCCTGTAGAGACTGATCATGGTACGTCTCTACGTCTAGGTTTAGGGTCAGAGATAGAGTAAAATAGAATAAATGAAATTAAATAAGAAAAAATCATGGAAAATCCGCAATTATTGGACATATTATTCGGTATTTTCGCTTTAATTATTGTAATTGGCGGAATGTTTATGTTACTTGAGGGAGTTTCATCTATGAATGACAAAAAATAATTAATATTTTAAGGATATTTTTAAATTCAATTTGTAAGGTGGGCAAAATATATAATTATTAAATTTAAGTCCATTTTTTGTACATTTTGCCCACCCTACCCAATCAAAATATAAATATTTAGGTTAATAATATGAAAGTAGCAACTTGGAATGTTAACTCGATTAGAACTCGTCAAGAAATAGTTTTAAACTGGTTAAAAGAGAATGATATTGATGTCCTTTGTTTACAGGAAACTAAGGTAATAGATGAGCTATTTCCAAGTTTACCGTTTCAAGAATTGGGTTATCATACTTACATTTTTGGTCAAAAAGCTTACAATGGTGTGGCCATTTTTAGTAAGCAAGAAATGACCGATATTTTAACGGGTTTTAGTCCCATAATTGGTGCAGAAAAAACGGGTATTTTCGATGAACAAAAGCGGGTAATTAGTGGAGTAATTAATGGGATTAGAATCGTTAATTTATATGTTCCAAATGGTTCATCGGTGGGGAGTGAAAAATACGAATATAAGTTAAAATGGTTGGCAGTTTTGGCAGAATATTTACAGTTATTACGGGAAAAAACGCCCACAGAAATGTTAATTTGTGGTGATATAAATATTGCTTTAGAGGATATCGATATTTATAATCCTAAAGATAAAAGTAATCATATTATGTCTTCATTTAAAGAACGAGAAAGTTTAACCAAAGTGTTAGAAATTGGCTTAAAAGATGCTTTTAGAAAGTTTACCACCGAAGGGGGTCATTTTAGTTGGTGGGATTATCGCGCGGGAGGTTTTTCCCGTAATCGTGGTTGGAGGATTGACCACTGTTATTTAACCGAAAAACTGTACGAAAAAACGGTTAATTGTTACATAGACCCAGAACCAAGAAAATTACCCCAACCCAGTGATCATGCTCCGGTAATTATGGAATTATAAGTGGGAAATGTCCCCTACACGGGGATATAAAATGAATCATCCTCCAGTAATTTATGCACTTCTTCGGTTAAGTTTTTCGTGAAGTTTAATGATTGGCAATACTTGCATTTTTTATTGCCACTAGGATGAGGAAAATTAGTCTTATCCTTAAAATAATTTTCTAAGTTTTTATCTAATTTTTTGAGTAATTTAGTTAAATCTTGGTCCGTTTTTTTATGTAAATTACTGTCATAATTAATGGTAATTTTTTCTGGTTTATTTGGCAATTTGACAAACCAATAAGTCAAGGATATTTGTTCGGGTGAATAGTCAGATGTCTTGACTAAACTAGATAAATATAACCGAGTTTGCCAATTTTTTGCCAATTGCTCCTGTTTTGGTGGTTGTGGATAACTTTTCCAATCAATAATTTGTGCTTGGTTTTTGTTAGTAATTAATAGGTCATAAATCACGGTAAATAAATAACCATTAAGTTCAAAAGTGCGACAATGTTCAGCTTGGCGAAATTCATTTTCTTGACTGATAAATAATTCTGGTGCTGTCCTTAATAAGGAGTTAAAATAAGAACTAATTTCAGAATTTTCAGCTAAAAAATTATCAAGATTAAGTCCTAATTCTCGCTGCTGCATTAATAAATGAAAATTAGTCCCCCAAGTTTGTTTTAATTTTTCTTCTGGTGAAGAAATAGAGGATAATTTTTCTAAATAAATATCCTGAAATTGTCGGGGACAATTTTCAAAAATGGTTAAATGGGTTTGAGATAAATGAATGAGATTTTCTGATTTTATTTCTGTTAGCATTATTTATCTTTACTTAATACAAAAACACTACCTTCATTACCCCTAGAAATACGCAAATCATTGTCTAAATAAGTAATATCTAACCAAGCATTTTTGCTTTGGTTATCAATGGAAAAATCTAAAGGAAAGAATTTTTTTCCAGTTTCAATTTCTTCGATGAATTTATTAGCTGAACGATAATTTAATAAACGCTGAAGACCGATAATATAGCGTTCAAATTTAACATTAACACGACGAGAAGACACCGCTTCAAAAGTAGCAGTTACACTTATTAAACCCTCAACCAAAGGCATACCGACTATTTCGGCAAGATTATAAACTTTATTTTTACCCATGCGTAAACATTGGTAAATTTGCCCAAGTTGCAGTAAAGGCAGACGGTCTAATCCGAGCAACCCCTTACTGGTGGTGTAAAGTAAACGCCAATTACCTTCGAGTAAATCCTTGGCCTGGAGCGGTTCGGGGTTGGGGTTATACTCCTCTAATTGTTCAATCAAAGAAAGGACTTTCACTCGTTCAATTTCGTTATCGAGTAGACCACGATTTCTACCTGCAATTAATTCTAATAATTCCGCTTTTTTGTTGAACATTTTTATGGATAAATAAAGATCACTAATCATCAATTTGCCTTAAATTATGCCTGATTTTTGATAAGTTTTTTTACAATTAATGGTAAACTCAAAAATATCCGCTAATTAATTGAGTATTTATTTTAAAATGCCAAATTTTAATAATCCGGCTTTACGTCAAGAGTCTCGTTATGAACCAGCCGCAGTTTTGCCGGTGCAAAATGAATTATCCCTCATTGACTGGTTAAAATCAACAAATCGCCTGATTCCCAGAGAAAACCTTGACCTCGAAAACACCCCGCAGTTAGATGAAGAACTTGCCGACTTTATTGAAGGAGACGACAAGGAGTTTGATGACTTCAATGCCGACAGTGGTTTTCTTGATGACGAAGATTAATAATTAGTAATTAATTTAGGTATTTTCTGTGAATACAAGATTATTGTCAAAGGAAATATTCACGAAACCTTCAGGTAAGCAGTTATTGGGTTTTCTTACCCTAATTTTAATCCTGTTGAGTCTCATTTTTTATCTGATCTACGAGCATTTTTTATTAAAATCTACTCTGTTACCTTTTTTGGTTTGTGCTGTAATTAGCTCGGTTGCTGGTTATTTTGTAATACCGATTTTACAAAGATTAAAAACAGGCCAAATTATCAGGGAAGATGGTCCTCAAGCACATTTAAAAAAAGCTGGTACTCCCACTATGGGTGGGGTTTTTTTCGTTCCGGTAGCTCTAATTGTTGCTTCAATTTGGACAGGTTTTAATGTTAATGTAATTGCGGTATCTTTGGTAAGTTTGGGCTATTTTATTATCGGTTTTATTGATGATTGGCAAGTCTTAAAACTGAAGTCTAATAAGGGAATGTCTCCTCGGACTAAGTTAATTTTACAAATTGCGATCGCCCTGTTATTTTCCCTGTGGCTGTTTTTTACCAAAACTGCAGATTTAACCACGATAAATTTACCTTTAAATATTAGTTTAGCCATCGGAATCTTGTTTTGGCCTTTGGTGGTTTTTGTCCTCATTGCCGAAAGTAATGCGACTAATTTAACCGATGGAGTTGACGGTTTAGCCGGCGGAACAGCGGCGATCGCCTTTCTGGGATTAGCAGCGATTGTCGGGTCAACAGCGCCCGAATTAAGCACCTTTTGCAGTTGTATGAGCGGTTCATGCTTGGGTTTTGTAGTTCATAATCGCAACAAAGCTGCCGTCTTCATGGGAGATACGGGTTCATTGGCTTTAGGGCCAGCATTAGCAACCGTCGCACTTTTAACTAATAATATATGGAGCTTATTTCTTATTAGTGGTATTTTCTTCATTGAGTCAGTTTCAGTTATTCTTCAAGTAACCTATTACAAAGCAACAAAAGGACCGGATGGTAAAGGAAAAAGACTATTTAAAATGGCCCCTTTTCACCATCATTTAGAGTTAAGTGGCTGGTCTGAAACTCAGGTAGTTGGCTCATTTTATTTGTTTAATACTTTGTTAGTTATTCTCGCTTTAATTATTAGTTAAAATTATGAATTTAGCCCTATCTAAAATCGGTTTAAATATGTCCCAACTCACCGGAGTTAGGGCAATTATGAAAGATATTATCGAAACTTTACACGCAGGAAATGGACAAGAATTTATTAATCTTAGCGCTGGAAATCCTTTAATTTTGCCCGAAGTTGAGCAATTATGGCGCGATTGTACGGCGGAATTGTTGGCGAGTTCTGAATATGGCGAGGTGGTGTGTCGTTATGGATCATCCCAAGGTTATGATCCCTTGATCGAGGCGATCGCCCAGGATTTTAATCAACGCTACGGTTTAAATTTGACAGAAAAAAATATCTTGATTACTCCTGGTTCACAATCCCTGTATTTTTTCGCCGCCAATGTATTTGGCGGTTACACCGAGTCAGGGGAATTAAAACAGGTGGTTTTACCCGTTTCCCCCGAATATACGGGTTATGGTGGTGTTAGTTTAACTCCCGAAAGTGTGGTTAGTTTTCAACCGAGTTTAGATATTAATGAAGAAAAACACCGCTTTAAATATCGTCCTAATTTTGAAAATTTGCGCATTGATCAGCAAACCGGTTGCGTAATTTTTTCTCGGCCTAGTAATCCCACGGGTAATGTATTATCAGATCAAGAGGTGAAAACCATTGCTGATTTAGCAGCCCTTCACGATGTTCCAGTATTAGTTGATTCTGCTTATGGACCTCCTTTTCCGTCCTTAAATTTTACCCCCATGAATCCCATTTTTGGCGGCAATATTATCCACTGTTTAAGTTTATCAAAAGCTGGTTTACCGGGAGAACGTTTAGGAATTGCGATCGCTGAACCTGAGTTAATACAAGTATTACAAGCATTTCAAACTAATGCTTGTATTCATTCATCTCGCTATGGTCAGGCGATCGCAGCCAGGGCGATTTCGTCAGGTAAATTAGCTCATATCTCTGAGACAATAATTAACCCATTTTATCGTCGTAAATTTGACTTGGTTGAGGGAACATTTGACGCAGAAATGTCTTCTGATTTACCATGGTTTTTACACAGTGTAGAAGGTGCAATCTTTGCGTGGTTATGGTTAAAAGACTTACCAATAACCGACTGGGAATTATATCAAGAATTGAAAAAAGTCGGCGTAATTGTTGTTCCCGGAAGCTCATTTTTCCCCGGATTAAAAGATAACTGGAAACACAAAGAAGAATGTTTAAGAATTAGCTTAACCGCAAGTGATGATGAAATTACCACTGCCATTACACGTATGGCTAAAGTAATCAAAGAAGTTTACAATCAATAAAGGGTTTGTTGTTGCGCTTTAGCGCTTAATTGGGCTGAAGCCCAACAACGAACCTTGATAATAATTTAAGAAAAAACCATGATAGAAACACAAACAGAATTATTAGAAATAGGTGAAATCGTAGCCACACAAGGATTAAAAGGGGAAGTTAGAGTTAACCCAAGTTCAGATTTTCCCGAAAGATTCACCAAAAAAGGTTGGCGTTGGCTACAGGGTAAAAATAACGAAAATCTTAGCAAAATTTACCTTTTAAAAGGGTATCAAATACCAGGTAGAAATTTATATGTTGTTAAATTTGAAGGGGTAGAAACCTGTAATGATGCGGAAAAATTGCGGGAATGTAAATTATTGGTAGAAAAAAAAGATTTACCGAATCTTTCCGAAGATGAATACCACGTTTCTGACTTAATTAACTTGGAAGTTTATCACCAAATAACCGGCGAAAATCTGGGAATTATTACTAATTTATATGTTGCTGGTAACGACTTATTGGAAGTAAAATTACATAAACAACCAGAAGGAACAAAGAAGCCAATTACCGTATTAATTCCCTTTGTAAAAGCAATTGTACCAGTAGTTAATCTGGAGCAAAAACGCATCGAAATTAATCCCCCCGAAGGATTATTAGAATTATATTAATGTAGGGTGGGTTAGGTGGTGAATAATTATTAACCTAAACAATTAAATTACAAATCCACCGTAACCCACCAATATTTTAGACAAAATTTACCAAAAATTATGGAAAGAAAAAGCTTAAATTTACCCAATAATATTAACTTATCCTATTTAGAATGGGGTGAAGGAAAAGAAGTATTAATATTATTGCATGGTTTAGCCGATCATGGTTTAGTCTGGTCAGATTTAGGGGAATTCCTATCAGAAAAGTACCATATTATTGCGCCAGATTTACGCGGTCATGGGGAATCTTCTAAACCCGAAACTGGTTACACTTTCGCCGAAATTATCGCAGATTTAGAAGCATTATTACAGCATTTAAACATTACTAAAGTTCATGTAATTGGCCATTCTTGGGGAGGAAAATTAGCAGCAATTTGGGCGACCAAAAACCCGAATTTATTTAAAAGTTTAGTCTTAGTTGATCCCTTTTTTATTGATAAAATGCCAAGTTGGTTTGAGCTAACTTTTCCCATTTTATATAAAGTGTTACCCTTTTTAAAAATGTTGGGACCATTTCCTGATTATAAAACTGCGGAAAATTTAGCGAGAACTTTAAAACAATATCAAGGCTGGAGTAATTTACAAGAAGAAGTATTTAAAACGGGAATGGAACAAAAACCAGACGGAAAATGGGGTAGTAAATTTGTAATTCAAGCCAGAAATGAGACTTTTACTGATGTTATGAAAGTCGCAGGATTAACGGAAAAATTAGCTATTCCTACCCTTTTTATTAAACCAAAACAGGGCTTAAATCGCACCGAATTCCAACTAAAATCCTATCGCAAATATCTCACTAATTTGAAAATCCAAGAAGTCCCCGGCAATCATTGGCCTTTTTTAGTCGAACCTGACGCATTTAATAATACTGTTAAGGATTTTTTAATTAATAATTAATATTGGTGGGCAATTTTTACAATATTTTAAATTTTCTCTATTAATCGGTCAAAAAATTGCCCATCCTACTATAACTAAAATTTGTTATAATTGATGTCTTAATTTTTAATTAAAAAGGAAAAAAATCTAATGATTACAGCAACAAAACCGATAAAAACCCATCGCAAATTATTAATTTATCAAGGAGAAGATGGTTATTTTGTCATTGAAGTTCCCAGTCTCTCCGGATGTATTAGCCAAGGAAAAACCCGTGAAGAAGCTTTAATAAATATTCAAGAAGCCATATCAGCCTATATTGAATCATTAATTAATAATAATGAACCCATACCAGAAGATAATTAGGGCTTGCTGAATAAGTGAACGAAAAAACAAACAGTTTTGATAAATTAATAAATAAAAAATAAGTATAATTTTTATTT
>JAABRE010000045.1 GCA_011391125.1 Synechococcales cyanobacterium S06 | reverse complement strand
GATGGCTATATTTTATTATCTCATTTAAGTTGGGATAATTTTAATGAAGCTTTGTGGTTAGAAACCCAAATAGAAAATTATAAAGACTTAACAGGATTCTATCCAGAATCCGTCCATGTGGACAAAATTTATCGCAATAGAAACAATCGAAAATTCTGTAAAGATAAAGGTATCAGAATGAGTGGCCCTCCCCTAGGAAGACCACCTAAAAATATTACCAAAGAAATGCAACAACAATCTCAAAGAGATGAAAGAATTAGAAATGAAATCGAAGGAAAATTTGGACAAGGAAAACGTCGATTTGGTTTAAACCAAATCATGTCCAAATTATCAGAAACTGCTGAAACTGAAATTGCTATTGCTTTTTTAGTAATGAATCTTAACACCCTGTTAAAAAGGGGTTATTATCTTCTTTTTCATGGTTTTGTTCAAGATCAAAGATTTTTTGCCAATTTAGATTATAAATACTTATATAAAAGACAAAAATTAATAAATAAAAATTATACTTATTTTTTATTTATTAATTTATCAAAACTGTTTGTTTTTTCATTCACTTATTCAGCAAGCCCTAATTATATTCGGGAATTATTAATAAGTATTAATTGTTTTTCAGGTTTTCTAAAGCATTTTCAGCGGCCTGTTTTTCCGCATCTTTTTTACTCCTACCTTTACCTTGTCCATATTCTTCATTTTCTACCAATATCCTAGCTAAAAATTCAGGAGCGTGATTTGTTCCTCCGATTTGTTCTGTGATATATTTGATGGCAACTTGTCCTTTATTGCTCTGAATCCACTGTTGAAACCGATTTTTGGAATCGACATTAGAACGAGTTTCAATAATATTAGCAGGTACAGAATCAAATAAATTTCTCACAAATTCTTTGACTGGATTAATGTTACCATTGTTATCTAAATAATAAGCACCGACAAAAGCTTCAAAGGTGCTACTTAATAAATTTGGATTGGTAAAACCTCCCTCTTTAATAATACCTTGACCTAAACGCATTCTTAAATCTAAACCAGTTTTAATGGCAAATCTTGCCAATTGTTTTTCATCAACTAAAGCGGATCTTCTTCTGGTCATTTGATCTTCACTCATGTCGGGAAAACATTGATATAAATATTCACCACAGAGAAAGTTTAATAAAGCATCGCCTAAAAATTCTAAACGTTCGTTATTTTCTTCATTTTCAATTAAGGGATTTTCATTGATATATGAACGGTGGGTCAAAGCTTGTCGGAACAGGTTTTCATTCTTAAATTGAGGAATGGTTATATTCATGTTTTCTCTTTTTGGTTAACATTTTAAGAACGAGGAAAGGTAAGAAATCCGATTTTTTACCAAAAAATCAGGCTCAAAAGCTAAAAAATTTGTAAAAATCGGATTTCTGATGAAATATTAAATGAAATTGTAATTAAACTAAAAATAATTGCTCATTTTTTAGCTTGACTTTCCCCTGTAGTTCCACCGACTCGACAAACTTTTTAAACTGTTTAAATTTTGTACCATTCGGCCCGATAATTGATTTTACTCCTTGATAATTGGGAAATAATTGACACATTAAACTCGCAATTAAACTCAATTTTGTCTGTTTTCGTTTTTCAATTACTATTTTGATGGTTTCAATTAAGCAGGCGATCGCCTCATCAAATGTGAGATAATCTTTACTTAGATTAGTCTGTTTTTGAGTAAGATTGTTAACTAAATTAGGTAACTGTTCAATAAAATAGAATTCATCCGCAATCTCAGTTAAATCTTGTTTTACATTACCCTTATTAGCAATTACAATGACTTTAATAGCGTGACTTTTCACATCTTTAACTAAAGCCTTAAAATCGCCATCTCCAGAAACAATGATAATCTGATCAGGACAATAATTGCTATGAATATGATCAAGGACATCTGATTTCAATTGATTGTCAGCACTATTTTTTAAACTACAAGGAACATTAACACAGTTAAATTTACTACTGAAAATTTCTTTGAGATTAACTTGATTTCCGAATTCAGAATTGTAGTATAAATTGTTGACAACCAAATTACCTTTACCCTGAGCAAAAGTTAACAAAAGATCGGCCAATTCTAACTTTAGGGGAACATTTTGCCAATCGCAATAAATATTAATATGTGACATGGAACAACTCCTGTTCTTTGGTACAAATCAACAGCAAATTAGCCCTAAATAGGGAGTTAAATACTAAGTTCCAGTCTCAGAAACATACTTGTAATCAAGTAACTCAACTTAGGATTATCCATTGGCCAAACCTTATTAGACTTCTTGTAATACCCTAAAATTTTCTCCTTTTTAAATAAGGTGTTCAAGAATATGTCTATTGAGTTAAATTTTTTGTTACTGATTTGTAATTTTAGTTAACTACTGGAGGCAAACTTGATCTGAATAAACTTTCCGTAAAACTGCTTTTTTTACCCGTCTAACCCCCATTTAAAAAGATGAGAATTTTAGGATATTGCAAGAAGTCTAATAAGGTTTCAGCCAATGGATAACCCCAAGTTGAGTTACTTGATTACAAGTATGTTTCTGAGACAACAACCGAGATTTAACTAGAGTTAAATTTCTTTTTGCTGTTATTTTCTTTATATCGTAGTCATAATGTTTTGTCAATAGCTTGATAAAATCATTTTTTGAAGTGGTGAGGCAAAATATCAATAACATTTAAGGATATTTGCCCACCTTACCAAAACTTAAATCAGATTTTGCTCCTTTAACCATTCGGGGTTAAATAAACGGGATTGATAACGACTTCCACTGTCACAAAGTACCGTCACAATGGTATGGCCTGGCCCCATTTCTTTGGCTAATTGTACCGCAGCACCAACGTTGATCCCCACTGAACCACCGACAAATAAACCATCTTTATGTAATAATTGATAAATTACTCTGACAGCTTCCCGATCGCCAATTTGGATGGCATCGTCAGCAGGTACACCTTCCATATTAGCGGTGATACGACCCTGGCCAATCCCCTCCGTAATGGAGTTACCTTCGCGCTTTAATTCGCCAGTTTTCACATAACTATAAAGTACACTACCGAAAGGATCAGCAACCACACATTTTAGATTGGGGTTTTTTTCCTTGAGATACATGGCAACTCCGGCGTAAGTGCCTCCTGTTCCCGTAGCAGAGACCCAAGCGTCAATTTTACCGTCGGTTTGTTGCCAAATTTCCGGGCCGGTGGTTTCATAATGGGCGAGGCGATTGGCAAGGTTATCAAATTGATTAGCCCAGATGGCATTGTCAGTTTCACCAGCAATTGTACCCGATAATCTAGCATAGTTACGAGGATCGGTGTAGGGAACAGCGGGAGTTGTTCTAACTTCCGCACCTAAAGTTTTCAACAAGTCGATTTTTTCCTGCGACTGGGTTTCAGGAATAATAATTAAACACTTGTAACCCTTAGCATTACAAATATGAGCTAAACCGATACCAGTATTACCAGCAGTACCTTCTACCACTGTACCACCGGGTTTAAGCAGGCCTTTTTTTTCGGCATCTTCAATAATATATAAAGCAGCGCGATCTTTTACTGATCCTCCGGGGTTCATAAATTCGGCTTTCCCGAGGATTTCGCAACCAGTTTCGTCACTAAAACTATTTAAACGTATTAAAGGCGTATTTCCGACTGCTTCGACAAAACCATTTTTTATATCCATATTTGTAATTTATTATGAAGTAATAGCAATGAGTACCTAAGCAAAATTAATCAGGTTTGTTGTTGCGCTTTAGCGCTAAAGCGCAACAACGAACTTTTAGATTTAGATAATTAATTTTGATCATTAACAAGTAAAACTTAATAATTAATAAGCAAAAAGTTATTAAAAACCTATTACTTTTTACCTATTACCTCTTACTTCTTCTTACTTTTGACCAATTAACCACTACTGTTAACTGATAACTGTTAACTGATAACTGTTAACTGATAACTGTTAACTGAAAAGACTTTATTTATCGGGTTGGGGAGTCATGCGTAAGTAAGGTTTGATTTCCGTGACACCTTTGGGGAATTTTTCCCTTGCTTCGGGAGTCGGAATGGTGGGAGCGACTACCACATCATCACCAGATTTCCAGTTTACGGGAGTGGCAACTGAGTATTTATCAGTCAACTGTAAAGAATCAATAACTCTGATAATTTCTTCAAAATTACGGCCGGTGCTGGGGGGATAGGTGATGGTTAAACGCAATTTTTTGTCAGGATCAATGACAAAAACGGTGCGCACTGTTACCTTAGCATTAGCTAAGGGGTGAATCATGTCGTAGAGGTCAGAAACCTTTTTATCGGCATCTGCTAAGATGGGGTAATTCACTCCGTAACCTTGGGTTTCTTCGATGTCTCCTACCCAACCGTTATGGGAGTCAACGTCGTCAATACTTAAGGCAATTACTTTGGCGTTACGTTGGTCAAATTCGGGTTTGAGTCTAGCAACTTCCCCTAATTCTGTGGTGCAAACGGGGGTATAATCAGCCGGGTGGGAAAATAACACTACCCAGCTATCGGCTGCCCATTCATAAAAATTGATGTCTCCCTCAGTGGAAGCTTGGGTAAAATTAGGGACTGTATCGCCAAGTTTTAAGGACATGATTTTTTTTCCTTTAATAGCACAAGATTAGTTTTATCTTTGTCAATATTGCCACAAAATCTCATTTAGTGGCCAAAATTTTTTTCTTGATCACAATTTGATACATTTCATAGTAATCTAATCTTTTAACGGTAATTAGGTTTATTCTCATTTGACCAATAAAATGAGAGGATAAAAAACAAAATTTAGCCTTATACTTGGTTACGATTCAGAGTTTTGCTTGTTGTGGAGGTATGTACAAGATGAAAAAATTAGTTAGTTTGTTGGCGGTTTTAACCTTAATTATCGGTAGCTTTGGATTTATCGCACAACCTGTGGGAGCTTTAAACTTAAATGGTTTTAGCTTTAATCAAGCTTCAACTATTTTAGCAGTGGAAGGCCAACGTCGTAATGAAGCTGATGATAAATTAGCTAGTGATTACGGACAAAAAATTGATTTGAACAATGCCAACGTGCGCTTGTTCCGCCAATACAAAGGTTTTTACCCGAGTTTAGCTGCTCAAATCGTTAAAAATGCACCTTATGACAAGGTGGAAGATGTTTTAAACATCCCTGGCTTAAGTGATAAACAAAAAGAGCGTCTTCAATCTAATTTAGAAAACTTTACTGTTACTGAACCTTCTTCTGTCTTTTTAGATGGAGATGAACGTTTAAATAATGGTAATTACTAAAAATTAAATTGTGCTAAATTTTCTTACAACCTACCCTTAAAATGAGTAGGAAGTGAGAATTTTTATTACTTTTTAAAAATTAATTTAAGCTTAATTTTTGCATTCATTTGCAGATTTAAGACGACTAATTGTTAAAGTAAAATTTCCCCCTCCAGTTTCACCAAAGGCACTAACTCTAACAATATAGTCTTCTTCTTCTGTAATTCTCACAAATAATAGAGAATTAGTGCTTCCGTCTGGTCCGTCGTCGTTTTCGGCTATGGCTGTGCCATCAGCACCGATTAAAAATACTTTAGTATCAAAGTCATCAGAAAATAAATCAATCGCTACTTGATCACCTTTTTTTAAGTTTATTTTATAATCCCTAGAAAAACCTCCGTCTCCTGTGGGAATATCTTGATCTGTTAATATATCAGTTATTTCTTGATGAGAAGAAATGGCGATTGGTTGATAAATTGTTTGTGCTTTTAGAGTTAAATTTTGGGCAAAAGTTAAGCAGGTTGTTAAGGTTAACAAAAGTGAATAGTGGCCAAATTTAAGTAGATTTTTCATAGATGATAAGAAAATATTTAACTACAATTATAATAGTAATTAGCACATACTTAAAGCTCCTTGAATTTTATCTCTGGGAGTTAACTTGATTTTGTACTTAAAGTGTCAATTATTTAACTGAAACATCCTAAATAATATCTTTACTTCATTTTCATTTAGCTGTTAATAATTTGTGCATAAATAATTGTAATTGTTGGTGGGATTGGCTTAAATTTTCCTGACCATAATTTTCTGGTTCTAACTTGGCAAATAAAGTAATAAAATCGACATCTAAAGCTGGTTGAAATAATTGTTCAGGTAATAGTAAATCAGAGGTAAAACGTAAATCAATTATAGTTTGTTCTTCGGTTAAATCCCCTAAATTAACTGTTAATAACAAAGGTCTTACCCAGCAGATTTCCTTTTCTTCTATCACTTGGATCACTTCACCATAAAGATATTGATTATCGTATTCTAAATACACAATTTCACTGGAATGTCGGTTTTTATTGTACATATTTGGCTGAAAAATATGAGGAAATTAATAATTAATAACTCAATAGTTTATCGGTTAGAAAATACATTTTGAAATGCTCTGGTTAACAGGTCAATCCCCGTAATGGCTGTCCCCACAACAACAGCATAAGCTCCCAATTCTAAGGCTTTTTTTGCCATTTCTGGACTGGCAATTCCCCCTTCACAAATAATTGGCCGATCTATTTTTTTGACCATTTCGGTTAATAATTCATAACCCGGAGGTGACAGGTGTTCAGTCTCTTCGGTATAACCATAAAGGGTTGTCCCAATTAAATCCGCTCCGCAATCAGCCGCAAAAACCCCATTTTCCCAAGTGTCGATATCAGCCATGACTAATTTCCCAAGCCGATGTATTTTCTTGATCATTTCTGGCACGCTTTCGCCATTCGGTCGTTGCCTTTGGGTGCAATCAATGGCGATGATTTCAGCACCAGCCGAGGCGATCGCCTCTGCATCTTGAAAACGTGGTGTAATATAGACACTTGAGTCTAAATTTTGCTGTTTCCAAAGTCCAATCACGGGAATTTCGGGCATTTTCGCCTTCACAGCTTGCACATGGGAGGGGGACTCGATTCTTAGGGTTTTGACACCTTGATTAACGCAAGCTTGGGCGATCGTGGCGATTATTTCGGGTTGGTGTAAGGGCGAATTTGTGGGAGCTTGACAGGAAACAATTAAACTAGATTGAAGTAATTTAAGTTTCATAATTTTAACGATTATTTAGTTATGATTTTAAGAATATTTAATACTATAACAAAGACCTATTACCTCTTACCTAATTATCTTCAGCCGCTAGATTGTTAAAATAGACAAACCTAACTATTTTAACGCTCCTTAGCTTGTTTCTGTGTCATAATTTTAGATTGTGTTTTGTGTAGGTGATTAGCTCGAACCTTTGTCTAGTCTAGGTTGATCACTTATCAGGGCTTTTAATTAGATCGTAAATTTTGAGGTTATTATATGGCATACCGCATTACTTTGTTACCCGGAGATGGAATTGGTCCGGAAATTTTGGCCGTTACGGTGGATGTTCTAAAGGTCATTGCGCCCCCATTTGACCTTGAATTTGTCTTTCAAGAAGCCTTGATCGGTGGTGCGGCTATTGATGCTACCGGCGAACCTCTCCCCGCCGAAACTTTGGAAAAATGCCGTAACAGTGATGCAGTCTTACTTGCAGCCATTGGTGGTTATAAATGGGATAATTTACCCCGTCACCAACGTCCGGAAACTGGTTTATTAGGCCTACGAGCAGGCTTGGGTTTATTCGCCAATTTACGGCCGGCCACCATTTTACCCCAACTAATTGACGCTTCTACCCTGAAAAAAGAAGTCGTCGAGGGCGTTGATATTATGGTCGTGCGCGAATTAACCGGAGGAATTTATTTCGGCCAACCAAAAGGCATTTTTGAAACCGAAACTGGTGAAAAACGCGGGGTTAATACGATGGCCTACACTGAATCAGAAATCGATCGCATCGCCAAGGTGGCCTTTGAAATTGCCCAAAAACGCAGCGGCAAATTATGCTCGGTGGATAAGGCCAATGTCTTAGATGTTTCTCAATTATGGCGCGATCAAGTCATTAAAATGTCCGCCAATTATCCCGATGTGGAATTATCTCATCTGTATGTTGATAATGCCGCCATGCAGTTAGTGCGCGCTCCAAAACAATTTGATACCATCGTTACAGGTAATTTATTTGGCGATATTTTGTCTGATGCCGCGGCCATGTTAACTGGTAGTATTGGAATGTTACCTTCGGCTAGTTTAGGGGAGTCTAATCCCGGTGTTTTTGAACCAGTACACGGCTCTGCACCGGATATTGCTGGACAGGACAAGGCTAACCCCTTAGCTCAAGTTTTAAGTGCTGCCATGATGTTACGCTATGCTTTTGATCAACCCGAAGCTGCCAGTAAAATTGAAGATGCTGTCCAAGAAGCCTTAAATCAAGGCTATCGTACTGGTGATATTATGTCAGAAGGCATGAAATTAGTCGGTTGTCGCGCCATGGGTGATGTGTTATTGAAAATTTTGGCCTAATTGACAAGTCAAGTTGCTTGTCGATGCTATAGTTTTGGTTTGGGCTGAAGCCCAACAACAAGCATTATCGATGCTTTAGTCCTTATTGGGGGCTTCAGCCCCAATAACCAACTTATAATTTGTTTCCACAATGAGAACAAAATTTAGCTTCGGGTTTTACGGAAACTCCACATTGACTACAGAATTTTTTAATTTGAGGTGACGATGTACTTAAGTTCATGTCACCCATTCTCATTTCCATGGGATTCATGGACATTGACATATTACCCATTTTCAATGGTTGCATCGGTGGTAGAGGTTGAATGGGAGTTTGGGTGACTTCCTGTAATTGCAATGGTTGTAAGTTACCTAGATTGGATAACTCATTCGTGCTACTAATACTATTACCCTGAATTGTTGTCAGGGATTGACCTCTTTCTCCTTGAATCTTTAAGATTACACCTTGGGAAGTACGGAAAATTTCGGGTGGAGATGTCCAATTTCCCGTTTCCACACTGGTGGATGATTGTTGTTGTTGACCCTGATTAATCATCATGGTGGTTATTACTGTGAGATTGCCTTGGTTTTCTAGGTAAACCGTTTGTCCTGTATCCAAATTACATACATAAGCCATAATTTAAACACCTATTTCTGTTAACAAAGTTTCCATTTTTTCCCATGTTAGCTCCTGTTCAAGATACTGGGGATTATTTGGATTATAAGGACTTTTTAGTCGGTCAATGGTAACAATTATTGCCTTTTCTGGTAAGACGGGAATATCGGGATCAAATTCGGTTTTTCCCCTTAATGAACTGGAAAAACCTTTGAAAATTATAAGTTCATCTTCTTCGTTATTAACGATAGTTTTAACCAGTAAAACTTCATTCGGTTTTTTAATTGTATATTGTTCTAATCTGTGCATTTTTTTCGGTTATTCTGTCTTTTTATGGTAAGGTGGGCAGTTTTTAACTAAATGATTGGTTAGATTTTTCTAATTAATTGAAAAACTGCCCACCCTACAAATTAATTATCCAAAGCTGATCTTCCTTGTCTTCCTAATGTTACACAAACAATTTATGGTCAGGTGGGCAGTTTTTAACTAAATGATTGGTTAGATTTTTCTAATTAATTGAAAAACTGCCCACCCTACAAATTAATTATCTAAAGCTGATCTTCCTTGTCTTCCTAATGTTACACAAACAATTTATGGTAAGGTGGGCAGTTTTTAACTAAATGATTGGTTAGATTTTTCTAATTAATTGAAAAACTGCCCACCCTACAAATTAATTATCTAAAGCTGATCTTCCTTGTCTTCCTAATGTTACACAAACAAAATAAATAAAATAAAGTCCATAAAAAACTAATCCTAATATTCCTAAAAATCCTAAAAATTCAGGAGCAGAATTAGCATGAAATATGTCTTTATATCTCAGAGGTGGTTCTAACCATACTTGACAAGAAGCACTTAATTTAGGAGCAATAAAACAGGAAACAAAGTACATATTGGCGATCGCACCTAGGGTTGTATAAACTGTCACAGCCCAACGCCAACTTGTTAAGGCTATTTTTAAAGGACCATAAGGTAAATCGCGAATTTCTTCATTTAAATCAATCCAAAACCAAAGAGAAATCGGGATTAAAATTCGAGCTGATAAACCTGTCAAGAAGCCAATCTTCCAGCCCGGAATCATTAAATAAACGGTAATCATTAATAAACTAGCAACTCGCCAATAAATTATTAATAATTTTTGAATTGCTTGAGATTTGGCAATTAATGACCAAATTAATAGGATTATTGGCATGATTACCGTAAATAAAACTGCTAAACGATAATCTGTCCAAACTAAAGGCCTCAACCACATTTCCATAAAAAAAATCACATAAAATTGTTAATAAATTGAGTCTAATTAAATTACTTTTTTCTAGTTAATAATTAACAATTAACTATGGTTAATTATTAATTATTAATTGTTAATTATCAATTAGTCGTCATATAAGCGACATTCCGCAGCATCAGGATTTTCCTCGCAATATTTTTGTAAGGAATTTTGTTCCGGATGACTTTGCTTTTGATGGGCAGCTTCTGCTTGTAGTTCTTCTACAGCATCCCAAGCAGCCGCACATTCACCTGTTGATGCACCATCCGTACTACAGACGGCTCTCGCATTTTGCAATTCTTGTTCAATTTGTTCTTGTATATTACT
The DNA here is from genome assembly GCA_011391125.1 of Synechococcales cyanobacterium S06. Taxonomy (GTDB): domain Bacteria; phylum Cyanobacteriota; class Cyanobacteriia; order Cyanobacteriales; family JAABRE01; genus JAABRE01. Next base: position 32,009 of record JAABRE010000045.1, on the reverse strand, counting down.
CATAAATCAATCCTCGGATTTATAATTACTTTGCTTATCGTAACCATTTTTCTCACTATTCGAGCAAATTAGTCACTCTCACCTTTACAGTTAATGATAAGAGGATTAAAAGCGATAATTCTCATTACACTTTGCTTACAATACCAGACCATTGCACCTTTTTTTCCTGACTACGTCGATAGGAAAAGAAATATTCTGGTTGCTGATATGTGCAGTAGGGGGCGATCGCTATTTGCTCCCGTTTTACCCCCAACTGTTCCAATTGTATCTCATTGACCCGACGGACATCAAGCCGCACTCGATCTTCTTTTTCATCGGGGTGCAGAGGGGAGTTGATTAGCGACTTTAAAGCGTTTAAAATAGATTCTGTGGTACTTGTTTCTGTATTTTGGATTAAACTTGACCCCACCTCGGCAGCCACCGCTTCTGTCACTTGATAAACCGGACCACTGATGGCCGGTCCCAGGGCAATGAGTAGATTCTCTAATCTAGTTCCTTGGTTTTGGAAACGGGCGATCGCCTCTGGCACGATGCGTTTTGCAGTACCTCGCCAACCTGCATGGACAGCAGCGACTTGACCAGTATTTCGATCAGCAATTAGAACAGGAGTGCAATCCGCACTGGCAACCCAAACGGCGTGATGTTCAGCATTTGTGATGAGGCCATCAGCAGGCGATAAAGTTTCAATCAACTCGTTAGTTGATAAAACCGTATTTCCGTGAACCTGTTGAACACGAAAACTTTGAGCATTTTCGTTTAAAATAGGGGTTAAAAGTTCGGGAGTTTGGGGAGCAAATTGTTGGGTGAAAAAACCGTGTTTAAAATCGGCTAATAAACTACAGGTTAAATATGGTAAATTATCTGCATATTCCCATGTCCAAGTAACAGTTTTTGTGTCCATATATGAATTTTAATAAACAAGAATTACAGTCACTATTATTACATAATTTAAACCAAGAAATTCCTTTACATATTTTTGATTTAATTCCTTCCACTAATGAAAAATTGTGGGAAATTTTAGCTCAGGAAATTATAACACCGATGGGGACAATTGCCTTACAACAAAGTGCTGGTAGAGGCCAATGGGGGAGACAATGGGAATCATCTTTAGGAGGATTATATTTATCATTAGGTTTAGAGGTAAATCTGGCTTTAACAGATAGTTTTCATCTGACTTTATTTAGTATTTTAGGAATAGTGAAAAAATTGCGGTGTGAACAAATACCCGTGTTAATAAAATGGCCGAATGACATCATTTTAGAAGGAAAAAAATTAGGGGGAATAAAAACAGAAATTAGCAGTAAAAACGGGTTTATCAAGCAAGCAATAATAGGAGTAGGAATTAATAATAAAAATATTGTACCAGAGACAGGAATTAACTTAGAAAGATTTGATCTAAGCTTAGAAAAATTAGCCGCAATTACCATTGGCGGAATTATTTTAGGATACGAAAATTACTTAAATTTAGGAGTAGATAAATTGCTAGTTTCCTATTTAGAATTATGCGTTAATTTAGGCCAGAAAATAATTTTTGAAGGTAACACAGGAGAAATAATTGGAGTTACAGAAAGGGGAGAATTAAAAGTAAGATTAACATCCCCCGGAGCAACTTCAGAAATGAACCTACCTATTGGTGCAATAAGTTTAGGATACAATTAAAGGTTCTTTATTGTATTTTAATGCAAGCTGTTTTGAATCGCTAAAACGCAACTACAAACCTTAATTAACTAGAGATTCTTGCCATAATTGCTGCCATTAAAGGAATTAAACTAAAAACGATTAATTCTCCTTTAATAGACCAAGAAATTATGTTAAATTGATTAGGTTTTATGGTTGGTACTTGATCTTTAAACAAGTCTTTTACCCACCATAAAATAAAGGTAATGGTAGGATAAAGAGAGAGTAGGCCTACTACAATAAAAAGGGCTATTTTTATCCAGAAAAAATTATTATTAAGGTAATATTCTGCACCCTTTCCAAAATACATAACCCTTAAAATTCCAGTTATTAAAACCGTGGTAATAGCTATACCATAAACACCATCAGCAATACCGACTATTTTTGCTTCCTTAACAGTAATATCCTTTTTGAAATACAAAAATTCCACAATTAAAGCTCCAAAACTGAGCATTAAACCGAGATAATGAAAATAAGCTACAATTGCACTGTTCCACATATTGCCTTAATTTATCCTGACTATAATTACTGGTACAAGTTAGCAATTATATAACATTGCTTCGTAATTTGTCTAACTAAAATAAGGTTAAAGGAATATCTGATAAAATATAAACATTAAAAAGTTAAAATAATTATTTTTTTGTTTATGTCTTAATCTGTAGTTTCTGATTTTTATTTAATTATTTTTTGATCAATTAAATAAAAAGAGCAAGGATTTGATATAATGAGTTTAACATTATAAAAAAACACTTTAACAAATAACTCAGAAAACATAATCTAAATGAATAAAGAAAAATTACCGACTTTAGTTGAATTATTGCAATGGAGAGCCAAAAATCAGCCCGAACAAAAAGCCTATGGTTTCTTAGTCGATGGTATTAAAGAACAAGATTATTTGACTTATGGAGAATTAGACAAAAAAGCGCAAATAATCGCCTCATTTCTGCAATCTAAATTCCCCGTTGGTAGTAGAGTAATATTAATTTATCCTCAAGGATTAGAGTTTATAAGTGCATTTTTTGGTTGTTTATATGCTGGAATGATTGCCATTCCAACTCCAGCTCCGGAATCGTCTCGTTTAAAACGTCTTTTACCGAGAATAACATCTATTGCTGATAATGCTCAAGCAACAATTTTACTTACTAATAACCAACTTTTAGCCACAATTAATGAATTAGATTGGGAAAATATTTCTAAATTTTCCACCGCAGAAATATTAGAGAAACAGTTATCAGAAAAATGGCTCAAACCAGAAATTAATCCGCAAACATTGGCATATTTACAATATACTTCAGGTTCGACTTCTCAACCTAAAGGAGTTATGTTAACCCATAAAAATTTGATGTGTCATTTAGCTGATTTGCAAGAATCCTGTGGTTATGATACTAATAGTATTACAGTAACATGGATGCCTTATTTTCACGATTATGGCTTAGTAGAAGGCATTTTAGAACCTCTTTATAATGGTCATTGCTGTTATTTGATGTCTCCTTTAAACTTTATTAGACATCCGTTAAATTGGTTACAAGCTATTTCCCATTATCAAGTAACTCATTCCCAAGCTCCTAATTTTGCTTATGCTTATTGTGTCGAAAAAATAGCTCCTCAAAAGATTACTAATTTAAACTTAAATAGTTGGCAATCTGCTGGAATTGGAGCGGAAATGATTCAGGTAGAAACTATAGAAAATTTCTCGAATCTTTGTCAAATCAGTGGTTTTAAAAAAGAGAGTTTTTGTCCTGGTTATGGGTTAGCTGAAGCTACTTTAGGTGTGACCAATAAATCTGAAAATAAACCACCAATTTATTTAACTGTAGATTCTCAGGCCTTAAGTCAAAACCAAATTATTGAAACCGAAAATGGATCACAATTAGTAGGAGTTGGTAAACCGCTAAAAAATACTAAAATTGTGATTATTAATCCAGAAACTTGCACAGAATTATCTCAAAATCTAGTGGGAGAAATTTGGGTATCAAGTTCGGGAGTTGCCGAAGGTTATTGGGATAATTTAGAAGTGACAAAACACACCTTTCAAGCTTATTTAGATACCGGTGAAGGACCTTTTTTAAGAACAGGAGATTTAGGATTTATTAAAGATGAAGAATTATTTATTACAGGAAGATTAAAAGATTTAATTATTATTCGAGGACAAAATTATTATCCCCAAGATATTGAATGGAGTGTTGAAAAATGTCATCCCCAATTAAGAAATAATGCTTCTGCTGTATTTGCGATCGAAAAAGATGGTAATGAACAGATAGTTATTGTGACCGAAGTAGAAGGGAAAATTAATAACAATATTGCTTCTGAAGATATTATTAATAATATTAGACAAAGTATCGCTCACGAATATGAATTACCCCTTTATGCTGTGGTTTTGATTAAACGAGGTACAATTCCTAAAACATCCAGTGGGAAAATTCAACGTCAGGTTTGTCGTTGCCAATTTTTAAATAACAATTTAGAGATTATTTCTAGTTGGTATTTAGCCACAAAAAATATTAAACAAAATATTAAGATCAATAATTTTGAACTCGAAACAATTGAATCAATTTTAAACCAACATCCTCAAGTAGAAAAAACTCTTGTTATTACTCAGCAAGATTATTTAATTGCTTATATAATTCCTGATCAAAAACAAGTTCCTAACCCCACTGAATTAAGGACATATTTACAGGAAAAACTACCCGAATATATGATACCAACTGTATATATTCCCCTAGAAGCATTCCCCTTAACACCGAATGGAAAAATCGACATAAAAGCATTACCAAAACCAGAAAGAGAACATAGTTTAAATACAGAAATTGTTTTACCACGCACCGAAATTGAGAAAAAAGTGGCACAAATTTGGCAAAAAGTTTTATGGTTAGACCAAGAAATAAGTATTAATGATAACTTTTTTTTCTTAGGTGGAAACTCCCTTTTAGCCGCCAATTTAATTACAGAGATAGAACAAGAATTTAAGCGAGAATTACCAGTTTTAGCCTTATCTCAATTAAACACAATTGCGGACTTAGTAACAATTTTAGACCAAGAAATACCAAGTAAAAAAGTGGCTAATCTTGCGAATATTATTAAACAAGAAAACACCTTAAACCCCGAAATTTATCATCAATTATTGGCCTATACTTCGGGTTGGCCAGGAACAAGAATTAACCCGAATTCCTTAGTCTTTGGACATAACTTAAATGGGACAAAACCGCCTTTATTTTGGGTTTTACAAGGGTATCGAGAACTATCACAATTAGCTAAATATTTAGGAGAGGAACAGCCAATTTATGGAATGCGATCTGCTCATTTAATTATAGAAGAATATACCGAGGAAAATTTACAGGAATTAGCCCATTATTATACTAATGAAATCATCTCAATTCAACCCCATGAACCATATTTTCTGGCAGGGAATTGTCAATCAACTTTCATCGTAACAGAAATTGCGAAACAATTGCAAAAACAAGGGAAAACAGTCGCTTTGTTATGTTTATTAGAAAACATTAAATATCAACCTTATCAGGGTAAAATTGCTTTAATTTTTGGTCGTGACAGTGATAATTATAATCCTTATAAACTCTATTCTAATCCCGAATTAACCTGGCAAAAATTATATCCTTTAGGGTTTTCAGTTAAGACTATTTCAGGAGATCATGGTGAATATTTTAACGAACCAAATATTCAAGATTTAGCGAAAACTATTACAGAATTATTAGCAGAAACTAGCCAAGAAATTGAAGAAAATAAAACAATTTTTAGTCAAGAAAAATATCAAGCTAAAATTACTGTACCTGAAACATTAAACTTACCTCCTAATCAAAGTTTACAAATACCTGTTACTGTGACAAATATTAGTCCTGTAAAATGGGAAAAAACTGAAAAGAGTAATCTTAAATTAGGTAATCATTGGTTAAATAAGGAAGAAGAATATCTCCAATGGTTAGATGGAATAAGTGATTTACCTCAAGCAATTTTACCACAAGAAACCGCCGAAATATTATTAACAATTACAACTCCCGAACTAGAAGGAAATTATTTATTAGAAATAGACTTAGTAGAAGAAGGAGTAACTTGGTTTAAAAATAATGGATCAGAAACTGCAACAATTATGATAAATATTAATTCTAAATCTCAATATATTAACCCAGAAAAATTACCTAATTTGTCAGAAAATAGTCAGATTAATGATCAAAAAACTGAAAATCAAGGGGATATTTTCTTTGCTCAAGGAGATTATAAAAATGCCATCAAAAATTATCAAAATTTCTTAACCCAAAATACAAAAAATGTACTTAATACATACTATAAATTAGCTTATTCTTACTATAAAACAGCAGCCTTAGAATCGGCATTCTCTTACTGTGATAAATACCTAGAAAATGAGCAAGAAAATCCTCAAGTATATTACTTAATGGCCGAAATTAAAAATGATTTAAAAGAAAGTGATAGCGCAATATTAAACTATCAAAAAGTGATAGCTTTAAATTATCACGAACCTAAAATATATCAAAAATTAGGACAATTATTAGAAGAAAAACAGTTATTTTCGGAAGCAAAAGAAACCTATCAAAAAGCGATTAATTTATATTCAAATAACCAGAATTTTTATTTAAAAATGGCTAATTTGGAAAGAAAAGAAGGTAATTTAGAAAAGACCATTAATCTCTATCAACAATTATTAGAAATAGCACCCGATGGACAAGTAACTTGGTATAATTACTTGGGCAATATTTATATTCAACAAAAAGACTTTACCACGAGTTTTAATTATCTGCAAAAAGCCTTAGAAATTGAGCCTAATAATATTCATACTAATAGAAATTTAGCCCAGATGAATTGGGGAAAAAAAGACCTAGAATCAGCAATTTATTATTGTGAAAAAGTCTTAGAAATAGATGATAGTGATGCTTCAGCTAATAATATTTTAAGTACCATTTATCTGCAAAGAAATGAATTAGACAAAGTCTCAATACTGATGAATAAAGCACTTAATAAAAATCCCAATAATCCTTATCTTAATTGGACATTTGCTAATTTCTACCGTCAAAAAGGAAATTTAGATGAAGCGATTAAATATTATCAAAAATCCGTAGAATTTGGTCATCCAAGTAAATTTACCGTCTGGAGAAATATCGCTGATACTTACCAACAACAAGGAAATCTTAAAGAAGCTATGATAAATTATCAAGAAGCTCTAAAATTACAACCAAATAACGAAGAAATTCAAACTATGATTAATAATCTTAATACTCAAATAGAGTCAAGAAAAATCCCTAAAAATCTGATTTTATTTTGGCATAATCAAAATGAGATTCCTGATAAAATTAATGAAGCAATACAAAAAACAAAAGCAATAAATACCGATTATAATGTCATTTTTGCCGATGATAATTATATGATTAAATTTATTAAAGAAAAATATGACAAAGACATATTAGACTTATATCAAGCCATCAAAATTCCCGCAGCTCGTAGTGATCTAGCCCGATTAATGTTATTGTATGAATATGGTGGAATCTATTTAGATGCGGCTATGGAAACTTGTAAATCCATAGATACTATTATTATTAATAATCCCGACCTGATCTTAGTTAGACGAGATGACTTTCCTCGTTATTTAGAATGTAAAGATCAAGCTCATTTTACAAATTCAATTATAGGCACTATTCCCAAACTTGATTTTTTGAAAGATGCTATATTACTAATAATTAATCATTTAAAATATCGTAAATATAACAATGTTTGGTATTCTACCGGACCCTATGCTTTAAATTTTCTCTTTAATAAATATCAACCCATATCTCAAATAAATACCCTTTACTTTTCTCAATTAAATGGTGATTTCTTTGTTTATAAAAGAGTTAGTGGAGTCTCGAATGAATGGGTTAAACAACAAATAGAAGGAATAGTTGATTCCTCCTATTATGGGAATCAATCAAGTATTAATTTACCAATTATTTCTATTTTAGGAATGCACAGAAGTGGTACAAGTTGTTTAGCTGGTTCTCTACAAAAAACAGGAATATTTACGGGAAAAGTCGTCGAATTTACCTCAGATAATCTGAAAGGCCAAATCGAAAATTTAGATATTCAAAGATTAAATGAATTTATCTTAAAACAGAATCAAGGAAGTTGGGATAATCCACCGAATCAAATTAATTTTACAGAACAAAACCAACAAGAAAGAGATAAGATTATTGCGGAATTTAAGAATATTACTAATGTCTGGATGTTTAAAGATCCTCGCACAATTTTAACCCTTAAATTTTGGCAGGAAAAAATTGATAATTTACAATTAGTTGGCACTTTTAGACATCCTTTAAAAGTGGCCCTATCTCTTTATCAAAGGGATAAAAAAACCCTTCAAGAAGGTCTTTCTTTATGGATACATTACAATAAAATTCTCCTCGAAGAATATCAAAAATCACCATTTCCTATAATTTGTTTTGATGTACCTCAAGAGAAATATTTTGCTCAATTAAAACAGGTTATTAATACCTTAAATCAGCAATTTGAAGGCCTTAATTTAGAAGCCGAATTAGCGACACAATTTTATGATAGTAAGTTAATTCATCAAGAGAAAATCGCCATCTCACCAACCGAATTAAATCAATTAAGTGATGAAAATTATCAAAATTTATTGACCCAAGCTGACAAATTATACCAACAATTAATTGAGATTACTGTAATTAAAAAAGAAGAGTTATCTTTACCGGAAACTAATTATTATATTCCCTTAGAAGAAACTCTTAAATCTTGCCAAGAAATTCTAAAAATTCAGCCAAATAATCTCCATGTTTATTGGATTATGGGTAATATTTATAGTAAGGAAAATGATTTAGATGAGGCCATTAATTCCTATCAAAAAGCGATAGAAATTGCTCCGGAAAAAGTTAACTTTTATTTAAGTTTAGCTGATAGTTATCGGAAACAAAAAAACTATGCAGAAGCGCTAAAAATTTATCAACAAATTCTCAGCTTTAATGCTGAAAATGCAGAAATATATTGTTTAATGTCGACAATTTATGAAGAAAAAGCAGACATAGAAACCGCCATTCATGCTTGTAATCAAGGTCTTAAAGTACAGCCTAAATATTTTAATATCTATGATAGATTAGGTCGTTTATATCAAAAACAAAACCGATTAGAAGAGGCCATTAATATCTATAATCAAGCCATCGAATTAGAGCCTCATCATTTATCTTCTCTTAATATTTTGGCAGATATTTATATAAATAAAAATGAATTAAACTTAGCGACTATCTATTCCCAAAAAGCGCTAACTATCCAGCCAAATAATCCTTATGTTAATTTAACATTCGCCAAATTAAACCGCAAACAAGGAAAATTAGATCAAGCAATTGAATATTATCAAAAAGCCGCAGAATTTGGTCATCCAAGTAAATTTACAGTCTGGAGAAATATCGCTGAAGTAAACAAACAACAAGGTGACATTCCAGGAGCAATTGATAATTATCAAAAAGCTTTAGAATTGCAGCCAACTAATGAACAAATTAAAACCATTCTTGACAACCTAAAAAACAAGAATAATTAATTATAAATAGCCATTTTCAGCTAAAAAACTTAAGGAAATATCCTCTTGAAGGGGATTAATTCTTAATAATTTTTCCACATATTTCCCTAAAATATCACCTTCAATATTCACCAAATCACCTATTTTTAAATAAGACAAATTAGTCTCTTGATAAGTATGGGGAATAACCGCCGTTTTAAACCAATTGCCATCGGGATCACAATCAGCAACTGTTAAACTAATACCATTAACTGCTATACTACCTTTAGAAACTAGATAACGAGCAATATATTTATGCCATTGTTCACTGAAAGAAGGAGGAGCAGAAAACACCATTTCCCATGCTTTATTTGTGTTAATTGACTCAATTAAACAGCCTAAACCGTCTATATGTCCAGTGACAAAATGACCGCCAATTTTACCTCCTGCTTTTAAAGAAGTTTCTAAATTAACATAAGTTGAATTGTGATTAAGTTGTCCTAAAATAGTCCTTTTTAAAGTTTCTGGAGATGCCGTGGCGATAAAATCATTACCACTAATTTCCTCCACTGTTAAACACACTCCGTCAACAGCAACACTATCACCAATTACTAAATTTTCTAAACTATTTTGAGGAGCTATTTTAAACTCATCTTGACTCGTAACATTGATTGAACCTAACGATTGAACTAATCCCGTAAACACTTTATTTCTGCCCAAATTACATTTTTTTCTAATCTTAAAGCAAATTGCCCTGATTCTAAGGCATACTTTTGTTTAGAATATTATTAAAGGGTAATCCTGAAACTTCCAATCCCGGAAGTTATTGCTTAGATTATAGAGGCTAAAAATTATGATTGAAATGAAAGTTGCTGGAATTGCCTTAGATGCCATCACCCGTAGCCCTATTATTTTACTCAAAGATGGCTCCGATCGCCGGGCACTTCCCATTTATGTTGGTCAAGAACAAGCTAAAGCGATTATTAGTGTCTTAGAAGGCCAACTTCCCCCCCGTCCTTTGACCCATGACCTGATGATCAATATAATGGAGGCTTGGCAAATGAAATTAGACAAAATTATTATTCATTCCCTACAGGATAATACTTTTTATGCGGTTTTGACCCTGTCTCAAAATGGAAAGAAAAAGGAAATTGACTGTCGTCCCAGTGATGCGATCGCCCTTGCTTTGCGCACCAATAGCCCCATTTGGGTGGTAGAAGAAGTAGTCGCCGACGCTTCCATTCCCGTTGATCGAGATGCTGATGAAGAGGAGCGCCAAGCTTTCCGCAATTTTGTCTCGAATATTAGTCCAACTGAATTGATTAAACGCGCAGGTTATGATGCTAATTCAGAATTTTGATTTTTCGATAATCCATGACTGTTATTAGTTCCTGTTTAGATTTACTTGATTAAAAAAAAATCTGTATTTAAAAATACATTGTTCGGGCTAAATTCCTTTCCTTTTTTGGTAATTAAAAGCACAAGGGAATAAATTTTCCGGCTTTTTGCTGTCGGTGGCAACAATAGTTGATCCCGACGGACTTAAATACGAAGTCAGAGGATGATTTGCCATTTTTATTAATAATTGTAACCACCTATTTAATTGTTAATTGGTATTTCTTGATTATGTCTTAATTGTATTTCATTTAGTAGCAAAAATTCCCCAGTTTCAGGAAAGGAAACTCTTATTAAGACATCTGACTCCGCGAGGATTTGTCAAGAGAAATGACGATCTAGTCGTGGTAGCGCAATCATGATAAAATGAGGGAGAAAAGAGAACTTTTGTTAATTATGAAATATCGCAGATTTGGCCAAACTAATTTAGATTTATCGGTGTTTTCTTTAGGAACAATGCGCTGTTTAGAGTCAGCAAATGTGACCTTTAAAACTGTCGATAAAGCGCTTAAATTGGGCATTAATCATTTAGAAACTGCCCGAAATTATGGCAAAAGTGAGGAGTATTTAGGTTTAGCGATGGAGCAGGGTTTATCTTTACCTAGAGAGCAGTTTTATTTAACCACAAAATTTACGCCAACTAATGATAAATATCAATTAACTAACTGGATTGAAGAATCTTTAACTCGTTTAAAAACAGATTATCTTGATTGTGTGGCGATTCATGGTATTAATACTTGGGAACATTTATCAAGTTTTGAACAGGCGATCGAGGCAATTAATGAAGCAAAAAAAGCGGGCAAAATTAAACATTTAGGATTTTCTAGTCATGGTAGTTTAGAGTTAATTTTAAGCGCAATTAATACTAATTTATTCTCCTTTGTTAACCTCCATTATTATTATTTTAACCAGCGAAATTATCCCGCAATTCAGTTAGCAATTGAAAAGGATTTAGGAATATTTATAATTTCACCAAGTGATAAGGGAGGCCGACTTTATACTCCTCCTGAACAATTAATTTCCCTAACTTCTCCCCTGTCTCCCCTTCATTTAACCTACCGATTCCTATTAGCAAATCCCCAGATAACAACCCTAAGTATTGGTCCATCCATACCCGAAGAATTAGATTATCCCTTAGAAATTGCTGATCATAATTCACCCTTAACAGAAAGCGAAAAAAGCCTTTTTAACAACCTAGAAACAGAGTTAAAATCTATTTCAAATCCTTGTCTTCAATGTTATGAATGTCTCCCCTGTCCCGAAAATATAAACATTCCAGAAATCTTAAGATTACGCAACTTAACTTTAGCATATAATATGAATGAATATGGAAAATATCGTTATCAAATGTTAGAAAATGCCGGTCACTGGTTTCCGGGGAATAAAGGTAATCGTTGCACAAATTGTGGGGAATGTTTACCCCGTTGTCCCGAAAAATTACCCATACCCCAATTATTATTTGAAACCCATGAAATGTTAAATGGTTCACCTCGTCGTCGTCTTTGGGAGTAAAAATTATGAACCTTAAAAGTAAAATATTTATTTATCAAATAATATTATTTCCCTTAATATTAATAGCACAAAATAGCACGGCTTCTGTATCCTGTGAAGTACCTTTAGAACTAAATTTATTAACCGAAAATAAACTCCCCCAAAAGGTAGTAACTGCTAATAGTTATTCGCCAAATTCTGCCACGATTCCTAGTCTTTGGTGGCCGAAAGAACAATTTGATAATTATGGCGGAAGATTAGTTAATAATTGGTTAGCTTATCCCCAAGAAAACCGCATTGACCTGATAGTTAATACCCAACTTTGGGGAATCATGAATTATCTGGAACGTTATCGTTTTGTTAATAATTTTGGTACAGTTGCTAGGTTTTATAATTATAATTTGCGTGTCTTCAATCAAAATCAACAATGTTTAGCTTTGTATTATTATGAGCAGGAAAAATGGCAATTAGATTTTACATTTTCCCCTCACAATTCTTGGGAAATTAACAAATAATAATTAAATAAAAGATTTAGCGGAAGATTGTGCCTCATAACGAAGATTTTGAGCAATTCTAAATAACTCCTTACCCGTGTGTAAATAATAATCATCGTAATTGAGAGTAAACCATTGCAACTGTTCCAAACCATCGCTAATTTGATTGAGACAATAATATAAATTAGCCGCAGTTGTGGCTAATTTGGCGGGATTATATTGGGAATTAAAAACAGATTGCGCTTTTTTCAAATATCCTTGACAATCTTCCAAATATAAGAGAAAAGCCTCCATTAATTGATCATCATAAATATCAGCGGCTAAATAATCAATTTCCTTATCTAAAGGATAAATAATTTGCGTTACCAAACAATTAATGGGAAAATAAACCTTTTGCAACCATTTTTCGACTTCGAGATCAAGTATGTGCCCACTTGGTTTTTTACTACTTTTACTTGAAGAGTAACTCCTAGTTTGTCGTTGCGTCGAATAAGCTTGCAAAGTTTGGTCATACTGACGACGGCGGTGGGAATCCTTCAACACCTCATAAGCAGCATTAATCATAATGATTTTTTCAGGATTAGCCGTGTGAGTTTGGCTGTCAGGATGAAACATTTTCGCCAAACGCCGATAAGCTTGTTTAATTTCGCTACTTGTGGCCTGCTGATTTATTTCTAAAATGTGGTAGTAATTGGCGGTTAACATAACATATACTTAAGTGTTAAAATTTCAACCTCAATCATATCATTTTTAATTCTTAAGGCCAAGGTAGAAAGCAAAAATTTAATGATTATTTTTAATTGATGCTTATGGCAATTTAATTGTTTTTAGGAATAAATTATTAGCACAAAGCGACTCTTAAACTATTAAAATAATTCAGGTATTCTTGAGCGTAATTGCTGATTTAATAGGGGTAATTTCTCTCTCATTTCTCGATACCAAAGATAACGTTTCTCAAAATGCTGAGATAATAAGCGATTATTTTTCACATAATTATAGGCATTTACGGCGTTGCACCTATGCAAGATGATTTGATATTTATTTTCAATGTAGGGGTAGGGCTTGTCCCTACCCTATCAGCGTTTCGGGGGCAACCACAAGGGCTTGTCCCTACCCTATCAGCGTTTCGGGGGCAACCACAAGGGATTGCCCCTACAATTTCATCTCAGAGTCATGCAACGCCGGAACAAAAGGGAGTAAATTCCTTATTTCTAGTTTCTAAAGTCTGAAAAAAGACTTGATCATGGATGACTTTGACTCTAATTTTTTCCTCATTTTCCTTTAAAATTTTGTTGAGACTTGGCATAATTTCGGCCCAATCATTTTGCCGATTTAAAGCGCCAAAAAAGAGCTTAATTTCCTTTGATTCTTCATAGATACGTTGGGGAGGTAACTTAGCAATTTGATTAGGAAAAATGGCCACATTAGAATTATATTGAATTAAAAAATCTTTCATTAATTGATTTGTCGTTTGAACACAATGACAACCTCGATAACTTAAAAAATTATTCTGCTCATATTCAGGGCGGCGCAAAGGATCATCATCAATTTCAGCAACGATTAAATAATCCTGATTTAATAAATTTTTTAAGAGGTTTAAATCCTTGGGATAATTCATAATCATACGCTGAATAATAAACACTTTTTCTTCTCCTGGTTGGCCTATATTTAGATCCATCCTTTTTACTTGGGAAAAAGTCCTAACTCCAGGAAGAGTTTTGGTTAAATTATCCGGTTGATAGACTCTAATTTCAGCGCAACCAGTTTCGGCCATAATTGCTGTTTGGATAAAAAATCTGGGTAAAGGTTGTTCTGTTTTAACACCACGAATTATATATTGATTACCGCTACTTTGAATTGCAAAAATATTAGTGTCAATATTAAACTCTTTTAACAGAGGTTGAATTAAATTTTGGAATTTCGGGAAATCAGGATGATTATTACCTATTTTCAATAATTGATCCATAGTCAACCCCAGATTAATAAATAACTCTTTGACATTTTCCAGAGTGAGAAAACCTCGATAATTATTTAATAATAACTGATTTTCTAACGGCCATTTTCCCTGTAATAAATTAAGAATAACCTCCCAATATTGAAGATTAGAAACGGAAGCAATGACCACTCCTTCTGGTTTTAAGTAGGAGATAATTTTTGGCAAAAATAGTTGAGATTTAGGCAAAATTTCTAAAATATTTTGACAAATTAAAACGTCAATATTTGCTTCACTAATTCCGAATCTATTTAATAGTGAATCGGCAAAATCATTAGTTAAATTATCAGGATTAATTTGAGAAAATAGATATTGACAATGGGAATTAATTTCTTGATATTCTGGTTTTAAATTACTGCTATTTTGACAACTTATTTCGAGAATAATTTTAGCGTTAGCGGGAATTAAATTTAATAATTGATTTTTGATTAGGTTATCATTACTAAAAGGAGTTGCTGACATAGTGGTAATTAAAATTTATTTTATAAATAGATAAATAGGTTTTTTTAGGGAAATAAACAGGCTATTTTTAACTAATAATTGACCAGTCACGAGCATCAATAAAAAGTGATAAATGTTTAACATTAGTTGTGGCCACAATAACCTGAAATCCCTTGATTTCTTCTAATTTAGCTTGAGCGGCTAAAATCACATCACCGTCAAGGGAATTAGAAGGAGCAGTGGGTTTTCCTTTTTGCCTAATTTCGGCCCAAAATTGAGCAGCTAATAACATAGTTTCTGTAGTAATAGGAAGATAAGTTAAAACTGATTTTAATTGATCTAAACGTTTAAGTCCTGGTTTTTTCTTAGCTCGAATTAACTCCCTTCTTAGCTCATAATCGGCGATTTCTGGTATAGCTATTTGATAACCTTTCAATGGTAAATTATCCAGCCATTTTTTGCCTTCTTCGCAAATTTGAGAAGAACTTTTAGGATTTGTTACCATTCCTAAAACTCCCGTATCTAATATGATTAATTTTTTCATTTTTTCTCCTCAAAATTAATTGTTAAATGGCAATATTCTCGGAACATTCTACCAAATAGGCATAAGTTTCTGTTTGTTCTTGTTCGTCTCCTTCTTCTATCCATTGTTTAGTTAATTCTTTTAAAGCTTTATGTTGTGCTATTAATAACTTTTTATCCTCTGGTAACAGTTGATCTTGTTTTTCAGAAGTGAGAGTTACCGTTTCCTGAAATATCTTGATTAATTTACATAAATTAGGCCAATATTCTTGGGGAATTGCTTGAATTTCTGACAAAATATCCACGATGGAAATTTCAGAATTAACCTCATTTTCCGACGCAGAATTTTCCTTAATCACCGTAGTTTGCGACATAATAATAAATTTCCTATCTCATAAAAAAACTAATTTAATTTTAACAAACTTTTCCCCTTCGGGTTTAATCAAAACCCGAAAATTTGTCCAATAAATACTAATCCAATTCTAAATCCTTAAACATGGGAGTGCTGAGGTAACGTTCACCAAAACTTGGTTGAATCATTACAATGAGTTTGTCTTTATTTTCAGGACGTTGCCCAACTTGAATGGCTGCACATAAAGCAGCCCCTGACGAAATCCCCGATAAAATTCCTTCTTCCCTGGCCAACCGACGACCATAGTTGATCGCTTCTTCGTCAGTCACCTTGATAACCTCATCAATTAAGTCAACTTTTAAGACTTCGGGGACAAAACCAGCCCCAATCCCTTGTATTTTATGGGGGCCAGGGTTTCCACCGGATAAAACTGGACTGTTGGCGGGTTCAACTGCGATCGCCTTAAATTCTGGTTTATATTGCTTAATTACTTCAGCTATGCCCGTAATTGTACCACCAGTGCCAACTCCAGCGATCAAAAAGTCGATCGCCCCTTCAGTATCGCGCCAAATTTCTTCAGCAGTGGTGAGACGATGAATCGCGGGGTTAGCGGGGTTAGAAAATTGCTGCAACATATAAGCATCAGGTAGATGGTCAACTATTTCCTGAGCTTTGTTGATTGCGCCCATCATGCCCTTGCTACCGGGAGTCAACTCTAATTTAGCACCATAAGCCCTCAACATGGCTCGACGTTCTAAACTCATGGTTTCAGGCATAGTTAAAATTAACTGATAACCTTTAGCAGCAGCCACCATGGCCAAAGCAATGCCCGTATTACCGGAAGTTGGTTCAACTAAAATAGTTTTCCCCTGAGTAATCAACCCCTCTTGTTCTGCCGTATTGATCATACTAATACCAATACGATCCTTAACCGATGCTGCTGGATTCATCCCCTCGAGTTTAACGACTATTTTCGCCACACAATTTTCTGCTTGAGGAATGCGGTTTAATTGTACCAAGGGAGTCTGGCCAATTAATTCGGTAATGTTAGAAGCAATTTTCATAAGTGTTCTCGCTAATTAATTCTAGGAATATCTCACGCAAAGACGCAAAGACGCAAAGGTCTAATTTGAGATTTAAAATCAGTAAATCCCGAAAATGTTTTCAGGGTACTGTTTTTATACTTTACAATACTATTCTTGATTAGTTTAAGTTTTTTTGAGTTAATTAAGATTTAAGTAATTATTCCTATTAATTTAACTAATTGACCCTTCTATTAGATAATTAAATTAGTTTTTCTATTTATTAAACTAAATTATGTTAAATTATCAGCCAAAAATAGTTTTTTTCTTGCCTTTTTTTAGCTCATTATTATTAACAGGATGTGTCGGTTATCCCCGCATTATTAATTTTCCTTTTGATAATAATGGCCGAAGTTTAAATAGTTTGGCTTCGGAATTATCCCCGAATATAGCTGGAGAATATATCACTTTTGTTTCCGATCGCAATGGTTCCCAAGATGTCTATTTATATGAGGCGAAAAATCGTCGTTTAATTGACTTACCGGGGTTAAATGCTTTCAATGAAATTGCTTCTGATCCTAGTGTATCCGAAGATGGTTTAAAAATTGTTTTTGCAAGTAGTAGTCAAGGAAAAACCCGCATTTATTTATATAATCGAACCACCCAACAAAAACGTAGTTTAACCGATAATATCCAAGGAGAAGTAAGAAATCCCACCATTAGCGCTGATGGTTCAACTGTAGCATTTGAAGTCGCAGAAGACGGACAATGGGATTTATTACAATTAACAATTGACAATTAAACTTGACAAAAACGTTGAGCAATCAAGGGAAAATTACCGAAATGTAAGTGAAGATAACTAGCATAAATATTGTATTTTGTCAAACCTTCAAAAGAGGCTTTTTGATCGCCATAAATGGGTTTAATTTCTAATAAAGGTTCGTGGTGGGGCTTTAGCCCTAAATCCATTAATTTTGAACGGTGAAATTCATGGCCATAAACTGTTTCACCTACTTTTAAAAAAGGAGTATTTGCCAAAATTTTCCCTTGACGATAACCTAATGTTAAACCTTTAGCCATCACCGTAAGATGATTAGGAAAAAGGCCCACCATGGGATAATCTTGTCCTTGAAAATCGCGAACTGCACTACAAAGATACATCAAACCGCCACATTCTGCTAAGGTGGGAATACCCGATTTTAGCGCTTGAAAAAGCGATCGCCTCACGCTAATATTTTCACTTAATTGTGAGGCAAAAACTTCGGGAAAACCACCACCAAAATAAAAACCCTGCACATTTTCAGGTATTTTTTGATCCCGTAAAGGACTCCAAAAAATTAATTCGGCGCCAAAATGTTTTAAAATATCGAAGTTATCTTGATAATAAAAGTTAAAAGCTTGATCATAAGCAACGGCAATTCTCACGGAATTTTGAGGGCTGGAATCCCCTAAATACAATGATTTGACTGGGATATGATTAACTTTTAATAACGGTAATAATTTTTCCCAATTAAAACTTTTTTCCGCTACGGTTGCTAATTTATCTAACATAAAATTTAAGTTGGAAATTTCCCCCGTCGGAATTAAACCTAAATGGCGATCGGGAATTGTCAAGTCCTGGTCTCGGTAAAAACCCCCTAGAATCGGCAAATTTAGTCCTTCTAAGGCATTTTCCAAGAGGTTTCGATGGCGATCGCTCCCCACCCGATTTAAGACCAGTCCAGCGAAATTTAAGCGGGGGTCAAAATCCCGAAACCCCTTGGCGATCGCCCCAATCGAGGTAGAAATTTTGCTACAATCTAGGACTAACAAGACAGGTAAATCAAGAAGATTGGCGATGTGAGCCGTGCTGGCGAAACTAACATCTTGCTGAAAAGGTACACCGTCAAACAACCCCATCACACCTTCAACTAAAGCATATTCAGCATCCTGACAGTGGTAATTAAAACAGGATTTAACGTAGGTTTGGGAGGTTAAAACGGGGTCTAAATTGCGGCAATATTTTCCCGTTACCCTGGTATGGAACATGGGGTCAATATAATCAGGACCAGTTTTAAAAGATTGAACCCTGTAACCATGACGAGATAACCAAGACAGCAGCGCCAAAGTTACCGTTGTTTTTCCGACCCCACTTCTTTCTCCGGCAATCACTAAAGACATTTTGTCAACCCAATAAATAAATCAGCATCGGCCACGCAATGATCTAAATATCCACTTGATCGCACTGCGATTTCCTATTTTATATTCCCCATGCCATTTCGGAATAAAAATACGAGACCTAAAATTTAGTTGACAGGGGACAGTTGATAGTTAATAGACCTCTTGGGAAACTAAGAATAAAATCAATTTTCCTCTCATAAGCGTCAATTTCTTTACCTATTACCTATTACCTATTACCTATTACCTGACTTCTCCAAGAAGTCTAATATATTAGACCAACAGAAAACCCCCTTAGCGCCTTTGCTTCGAGTGCGTGAGACAAAAAGCGATAACCTAGTATTAAAACCGACCACCCCCTTAGCGTAATCAACTAAAAACCAACTCCGAAGGAGGAAGTCGCCATAACTGCTCCAGTTTATTAGCCGGCATAGTCAAATATAGTACATCACCAGGGTGTAAAGTAACTTCGAGCAAATTCCAGCCATGGATAGGATGACTAGATCGTTCAATGTAGAGAGGAACAAAATCAGATGCCATCGCCGCATCCTTGACTATTTTGCCACAGAAGGGATGATGGGGAGTAATCATGGTGGCCAAAGCAACCCAGAGTAAATCTTCAGTCATGCCATTGCCTAAGATTCTACCACCTAAAGCCGCGGCTGCAAAGGAGGGAGCGGCTAATTCGATGGGAGAAAGTACGCTTTCAAATTCAAATACTTCTTTGACCGATTGGGCGAATTGAGGTTCTTGACAGCGAATGACGGTGGGAATTTTGGCGCTGATGGATTTAGCTGTCAAGCCAATTTCCACGTTAATCATATCATTGCTGGTGACGGCCAACAAAGCGGCTGCTTTCTTCATATTGGCGCTGGTCAAGGTATTGGCTAGGGTTGCATCTTCTCGAATAATTGGCACTCCCAAAGACATCGCAGTGTGAAGAAATCGGTTATGGGGATCGCTTTCTATGACTACAACTTCATTGCCTTGACTGATTAATTGGCGGACAATTTGCATCCCGATTCCGCCTAAACCGCAGACTACGTAATGGTTACGACTCGGCACTGTCGCAGCATCCCAAAATTCTCGAAGACGACTTCCGAGGATAAAATCATTAATGAGGGCGTAGCCAATGCCAATGACTCCAGCACCTACAATCATCATAATGGCGGTAAATATTTTGATGCTATCGGTGGCGTGTTCAGCAACTTCCTCTTGTCCCCCTGCTCCGGTAATCATGCCGACACTAAAGTACAAAGCATCAACTACTGAGGTGTTAAGGTTGACGCAAACGTAGGTAAAGGTGGCGAGCATGATTACGATTAATAAGGCAAGGGTGACTAAAGCAACAGGGCGAGCATGACGTTGGATAGAACCTATATTGGTAATAGCTTTCAGGAATTTTCGGATTTTCGATCCCCCTTTACTGCGAAAGGTTGGCTGTGTACCAATGATGAGATGATCTCCTATGTTGAGAGAATTTTCATTGATGACGGCAGCGACTAAATCGGTTTCGCCCTGAGCTGGGAGGTAGTAAATGAGCATTCTAGCGGGATTATCCCATAATTCGCTTAATTTTCGCCCTAACCAGGGGTGATTTTCGTGAATGATTTCTTCGTGAATGGGCCAAGTTTGATGAAATAGTCGCAATTGCCCGATCGCCTGATTGCCTAAGCCGGCAAAGGCGAAAATGGGCGCGGCTAATGATGATACACTCATGGTGACATGATCACTTAAAGTATGGTCGAGTCTATCGCCAAGTGCTTCGTTGTAAAGACGATTAATGATTCTAATTTGTGGATTGATTACTTTTGCTTGAGTTAAAACTGCCAAATTGAGAGCATCATCATGGGTGGCTAAAACAAGGGTGTGAGCGGTTTTTAGCCCCGCATGAATCAAGGTTGCACCGGATTTCAGATCGCCAATGATGATGTCGTCATGTCGTTCACCGGGTAAGGGGCGATCGCTTATCCCAACAACATCCGCTCTTTGTTGTCTCAGTAAGCAAAATATCTTATATCCGCTTCGACCTAATCCACAAACGATGATTTCAGGTTTCATTGCTCGTTTTTACCGACAGATTTTGAGCTGTCTTTTTTAAGTTTAAAAATATATTATCTATTAAAATTTAGGCTCAGAATGTAATTTTAAACACTTTTTATCATAATAGTAGGGGTTAATGGTCGTTAACCCCTATTTATTTACAATTGGTTAATTTGTTCAGGAGATAAACCTGTTAATTCAGCGACTTTTTCCACAGTCATTCCACTATTAAGTAAATTTTTTGCTACTTGTTTAATCCCTAAGTCAATTCCTTCTTGTCTTCCTTCTTGTCTTCCTTCTTGTCTTCCTTCTTGTCTTCCTTCTTGTCTTCCTTCTTTTCTAGCTTTAATTTTTTCCTTTTCTGCTTTAATAAGAACAGCTTGTTGATCCGCAATAAACATTTCTCTTTTTTCTAAATCTTCCAATTCTTCCCTCGTTAAATTAGTACGATTAGCAATATTAAAAGCCTTATTTATTGGCTGAACATTAACCATTGTTTCGGGAATTTTATCTAAATGAGAGGCATCTTTCATAAAATAAATCCATTTTTCGGTTAAACTTTGAATTTGTTCCATCGTATTATTGAATTTTGGTAATTCTACAAATACTAAATCTAGATCATTGTCCCGATATTTTAAATTACTTTCTAACTCTTTAAAGACAAAATGAGAGATAATTTTTTCCGAATCTGGAAACATAATAAAGTCAGTAATTGTTAAAGCAATAACAGGTTTTAATGTCCAATAACTTTCCCCTGAATCTAACTGTATTGAGTAAGCTTTGGCCGCATTATATAAAATCCTTTTCCCAAAAGAATCTACATTTAAAACCTGCATTTCTATTATTACTAATTCCCCCGTGTTTAACCTCGCTTTAACATCAAGATAAGTGTCTTTTAAACCTTGTAATTGGGCAGATTGATAGGGATCAATTATTTCCAAATCTTCAATGATATTTTCACCATTATAGATCAGAGCATTGAGAAAACTAATTAGAATATCTTTGCTATCTGGTCCTCCAAATATTCTTTTAAAAGCGAAATCTGTTTTAGGATTAATAAATCTCATCTCATTTTCCTCCTTATTTTTATTAGTTATTTCTGACTTTTTCTGAGTAATCTTGACTGCGAATATTTCGAAATATTTGTAAGGCAATTTGTCTTAATTTTAGCGGCAAATATGATAAAACAATCGCCAATTTAAATTTATTTGAATTGCCTAAAATTTGAGCGGATTTTAACAATAATTCTCTCCCCGAATTTGTCTCATTATTTTCGATTAATCTTAATCCTAATGCTTGTTCGGTGATTGCCAATTTGTTAATTCTGGTTTTTTCTAAGTCAGGATTAACAAATTTATAACTATTAATACAAAAGGTTTTTGCTTTCAAAAAATGTAAGTTTTGTTTTAAACTTGTTTGACCTCCATGAAAGCGATATTCCATTAATAATTCGGGAATAAAATAGCCACTTTTTCCCGCTATTGCTAATCTTACCAGTAAATCAAAATCTTCGCAACCGTCAGCTTCTGTCCTCATAAAATCCACTTCTTTTAAACAGTTTAAACGGAATAATGTCGAACCAACTTGTAAACTTTGTTTGCTAAATGTTTCTTCTAATAAGTTAGGAATTTGCCCTAATTTTAACTCAGTTTTTCTCCATTTTTTAGCATTTGCTTCCGTTGCAATTAAATCCCTTTCTCCTTTACTATTAATTACCCAATGATTAGTACAAACAAAATCAATGTCAGGAAATTCATCTAATATTTTAACGGTTTTTGCTAAAAATTCGGGAGTAAGACCATCATCATCATCAAATTTAACAAAATATTCCCCTTTCGCGGCTAAAAAACCGGATTTCATGTTGCAACTTCTACCAATATTTTTTTCATGTCTTAAATATTGGATTCGAGAATCATTAAATTTCCTCACTATTTCCGGAGTATCATCGGTTGATCCATCATCACAGATAATTAATTCAAAATCCCCATAAGTTTGTTGTAGTACGCTATTTACGGCATACTGGAGATAGTGCGATCGATTATAGGTGGGGATGCAAACTGTTACTTTAGGCATCATCTCATTAATATTTTTTTATGTATAATAGGATATTATCAAAAATATGGCCTACTTTACCCTTTAATTGTTAATTAAAAATTATTATGTCTAATATTTCTGCTATAATTTGTACCCATAATCGAGAGCATTATTTAGGTGATGCTATTGATAGCTTGCTTAATCAGGATTATGATAATTATGAGGTATTAGTAATAGATAATGCTTCGACAGATAACACGAAAAAAATAGTTGAATCCCGTTTAAATAATCCCCTTTTAACATACATTTATGAACCAATTTTAGGTTTATCAGCGGCCAGAAATAGGGGAGCAAATGAAGCTAAATCCCCAATTTTGGCCTATCTTGATGATGATGCGATCGCCTCTCCCAACTGGCTAAAAACATTGGTTCAAGCTTATGAAAATAACGGAAAATTAGCAATTGCGGGAGGAAAAGTAACCTTAATTTGGCCGGAAAATAGGACTCCTCCGCGATGGTTATCTACTGAATTATCGGGAGGTTTAGGTTATTATGATTTAGGGGAGCAAACTATTAATATTACTTCGCCAAATTTAACTCCTCGAGGTGTAAATTATTCCCTCAGAAAAACATTTTTAGAAGAAGTTGGCGGGTTTGATGTTAACTTAGGACGTAAAGGCAAAAATCTGTTATCAAATGAAGAATTATACATGACAGAATTGGCTTTAAATAAAGGGTGGGAAGTCGCTTATTTACCCGAGGCTTTAGTTCAACACAATGTTGCCCCCGAAAGAATGGAAGTAAATTGGTTTTTAAGCCGAAGTTGGTGGCAGGGAATAAGTGAATGTTACCGGGAGGAAATACAAGGAAACACAGGAATCGGTCAATTTTCAAGGGGAGGAGAAAGAATAATTCGGGGTTTATATAAATCATTAAAATATGTTAATAAACCAGACCAAAGTTTCGAGAATTTGGTATATGCTTATGGACAAATAGGTTATTTATCCGCAGTTGTAAAAAATATATTTAAGAAATAAAGATGAAAAAAGCGTTAATTTGTGGAGTATCGGGTCAAGATGGAGCTTATTTAGCGAAATTACTGTTAGATAAGGGATATCAAGTGTGTGGAACTTCAAGGGATGCTCAAGTTAGTAATTTTACTAATTTAAAAATATTAGGAATTAAGGAGAAAATTCAGTTAGAATCTGTCTCTTTAAATGACTTTAGAAGTGTGATTTCAATCCTGAAAAAATTTAACCCCGATGAAGTTTATAATTTAGCGGGACAAACCTCAGTGGGATTGTCTTTTGAGCAACCAGTTGAGACGTTAGAAAGTGTCGCTACGGGGACATTAAATTTACTGGAAGCGATTAGATTCACTGAAAAACCAATTAAGTTTTATAATGCAGGTTCAAGTGAGTGTTTTGGCGATATCGGGGATCAATTTGCCGATGAAAATACACCATTTCATCCGCGAAGTCCTTATGCTGTCGCCAAATCTGCCGCATTTTGGGAAGTAGCAACTTATCGGGAAGCTTACGGGATTTTTGCTTGTTCTGGTATCTTATTTAACCACGATTCTCCCTTAAGACCGAAACGTTTTGTCACACAAAAAATTATTAATGCTGCTTATAATATTGCGCAGAAAAAACAGGAGCAATTAGTATTAGGAAATATTACCGTAATTCGCGATTGGGGATGGGCTCCAGAATATGTGGAAGCGATGTATTTAATGTTACAACAACCCGAACCTGATGATTATGTAATCTGTACTGGTCATAGTTACAAATTAGAAGATTTTATTAAGGAATCTTTCGCTTATTTTGGCTTAAATTGGCAAGATTATGTAATCAGTGATAATGCTTTTTTCCGGCCAAGTGATTTGGCAATCAGTAAAGGTAATCCTGCTAAAGCTAAACTTAAATTAGGTTGGGAAGCTAAGTATAAAATGCCCGATATTGTTACAATGATGCTGGAATCTTTGACAATAAATTAACTAATTTATAAGGATTAAAATGAAGAAAATATATCTGGATTTATGCTGTTTAAATCGCCCTTTTGATGATTGGAAACAAGATAGAAACCGTTTAGAAGGTGAAGCAATTATTAAAATTTTTCAACTTCTGGAGTTAGCAAAATATCAATTAATTAGTAGTGAAACAATCGACGTTGAATTAAAAAGGATGAGTAATCTTGATAAATTAAAGGAAATTAAGAAGTTATTAAAAATAGCTAATTCAAAAGTAATTATAAACAGGGAAATAGATCAACGGTCACAAGAAATAGAAAAATTAGGTTTTGGTGTTTACGATTCTTTTCATATTGCTTGTGCAGAATATGCTAGAGTAGATGTGTTGCTAACAACAGATGATAGATTATTAAAAAAAGCAATTAAATATAATAATTTATTGCAAGTGAAGATAGAAAATCCAGTTTTTTGGTTAATGAATAATTTTTTATGAGAAGGAGATAACAATAATGACACCAATTGAATTAAGAGAAAAAGGTTATCAAGTATTAGTAAAAGAATTAGGTCAAGTTGACACAATTAGATTTTTACAGGAGATGGGATGGGGTTTTGGTGATTATACAAAAGAACGTCAACAATCTTTAAAAAATGTTACCAGAGAGCAATTTTGGTCGGATATTGAAACAATTAGAAAGGAAAAAAATCAATAAAATAATTTTAAGTATTAATTATTAATTGGAAATAACAAAATTATGAATATTTTAATGATTTCTGTTACGTTTCCCTATCCTCCCACGAAAGGAGGTACACATAATCGAACTTTTAATCTATTAGAGCCAATTGCAAGGAATAATCAGGTAACTTTAGTAACTCAAAAAAGTGAAGATGTCACAGAGGATGATCTTAATAATTTGCGTAAATATGTGACTAATTTAGTGGTTTTCGATCGCCCTTCAAATAGCAAAAATAACTTATTATTTAAAATAGGCCGTTTTGCTAAATTTATCTTAGGAGGAACACCACCAAATGTATTATCCTTATATTCAGAGGAGATGCAAAAATGGATTGATAATGGAGTAAACGAAGGCAAATTTGACGTGATAACCTGTGAACATAGTGTTAATGAAATATATATAAAACCAGATTGGAAACATAAGTTAAATACGGTTATAAATGTCCATAGTTCGTTATATAAAACCTGCAAAAATCAGTTAGAAACTAACACCTCAGACAACAAAATAAGAGACACAATTTATCTTCCCCTCCTCCGTCGTTATGAAGAAAAAACTGTCCGCAAATTTTCCCGTGTGGTTGTCACCACCGATGAAGATCAAGCGCAAATGCAACTATATGACAATAGCGCCATGGTTGCAGTAGTGGCAAATGGAGTTGATTTAGATACATTTCCATACCGTCAAAATGACCCCGGAGGTCATAATTTGGTGTTTGTGGGCGGTTTAGACTATTTTGTGAATATAGATGCAGTGAGGTTTTTTAGTTTGGAAGTATTCCCATTAATTCAAGCAAAATATCCCGACGCAACTTTAACTCTAGTCGGCTCTAAACCTGCTCCCGAAGTGCTAGAATTAGGGCGAAATCCCGCTATTACGGTAACTGGCCGTGTTCCTTCGATCGTGGAATATTTACACAAGGCAACGGTGGCGATCGCCCCTTTACGCACTGGTTTTGGCATGAAGATCAAAACCTTGGAATTTTTAGCTTCGGGTTGCCCAATAGTTGCAAGCGATCGGGGTTTAGAGGGAATAAATTCAGAAAATATTGCCTTAAGAGCGAATAAAATCGAGGAATATGTAGAGAAAATAAGTCTTTTATTTGAAGATGAAAAATTGCGGGAAAATTTGTCGAAAAATGGCCGAAAATTACTTGAAAAAG
This sequence comes from Synechococcales cyanobacterium S06, assembly GCA_011391125.1. GTDB lineage: Bacteria > Cyanobacteriota > Cyanobacteriia > Cyanobacteriales > JAABRE01 > JAABRE01. The sequence continues at coordinate 5,019 of JAABRE010000045.1, read as the reverse complement.
AGTATATTTGGGAAAATTTAGCCCACAGTTATTATAAGATTTTATCAGACTTCAGCAGTCAAAAGGATTAATGCTGAAGACTGAAACAATTAAACTGGTGAATGGGTTTTGCTCCTACTATAATTCAACAATTGTTTGGCAAAAACCGAAAAATCGAATTTGGGTGACTCCGTGATCGGTATTTGTTCGGGTTGTTCAGAAGCAGAGATTAACCGTGAATCGCTTTCTCTGACTAGCATTTCGCCGTTTTCTAGTGCTGTTCGCCAATGAACACCAGTTTTCCAAGCGCGATATTTGATGACACACCAGCGAGGATTTGAAGGATATCCCGCAAAACCGGCGCGTAAAGCCGCATGATTTTCTGAGCTAATGATAGTTTCCACTGAAATTTGGTCAGTTAGTTTGACTATCATTGGGTTGGTTTCTTTGACTGTTTGTAGCACGTCTGTCACCCCCTTATGATTATTTTTTTGTAGCTTTTGCAATTTAGCTACTCACATTATATTACAAAGTGTAACATCAGTCTAGTATTTAGGGTTTGCTGAATAAATGGCGGGTGAGGGCGAGTTGATAGTTGATAGTTGATAGTTGATAGTTGATAGTTTGACCGCGTCTTTTGACGAGCAAAAATCTTGATTAATCCCAGTAAATGTAAGGTTTTTTACTATTATTTGTTGAAATCCTTGCACTTATAGTAATTCCAAATAAAAATTAAACAAAAGTTTTTAGTTTGTTGTTGGACTTTAGTCCTAAGAAGCGCTAAAGCGCAACTACGAACCTATTTTTCAACTGTTTTAATCTTAATTGGAATCACTATAATTCAAGTCCCTCCAACTTGAAAGTCTTGATCTACATGGCTTTGTGCTTTTTTCAGTAAACCCTATTTAGTTGATAGTGAACAGTTAACTATTCACTATTCACTGTTCACTATTAACCCTCAACTATCAACTATCAACTATCAACTATCAACTATCAACTGATATTTAACCTCTCATTTTTTGGGACCAAACTCGGGTAGGTAATCCCCAAATATAGATGAATCCTTCGGCGGCTTTGTGATCGAATTTGTCGTCAGCACCGTAGGTGGCCAAGTCTGGAGCATAAATCGAGTTGTCGGATTTACGGCCAACAATCGTGGCGTTTCCTTTAAACAATTTTACTCTAACTGTACCAGTGACTTGTTCTTGGGTTTTGTCGATAAATGCGTCTAGTGCTTCTTTTAAGGGAGAATACCATAAACCGCGATAGATTAAATGACCATAGGTGTCCTCTAAACCCCGTTTATATTGGGTGACATCTGCTGTTAAGGTCAAGCTTTCTAAATCTCTGTGAGCATGAATCAACACCAACAAAGCCGGAGCTTCATAAATTTCCCTTGATTTAATCCCCACAACGCGGTTTTCAATCATGTCGAGACGACCATAACCGTGTTTGCCAGTAAGATCATTAAGCTGGGAAATCAACTCGACGGGAGCTAAATTTTCACCATTAATACTAACAGGAATCCCTTTTTCAAAGCCAATTTCCACGTATTCTGGTTCGTCTGGAGTTTCGGCGATCGCCTTTGTCATGGCGAAAACTTCCTCTAAAGGTTCATTCATGGGGTCTTCCAAAGGACCTGCTTCAATACTTCTACCCAAGAGGTTTTTATCAATACTGTAGGGAGAGGATTTTTTCACTGGGGAAGGAATGCCGAACTTTTCGCCATAAGCAATAGTTTCCTCACGACTCATACCCCATTCCCGCGCGGGAGCAAGGATTTTTAAATCAGGATTTAGGGCAGCGATTCCCACATCAAAACGGACTTGATCATTACCCTTACCAGTGCAACCATGGGCGACAGCGTCAGCACCGTATTTTTCGGCAGCTTCCACCAACATTTTAGCAATTAAAGGGCGCGCTAAAGCGGTAGAAAGGGGATAACGGTTTTCATAGAGAGCATTTGCCTTAATGGCGGGAAAAGCATATTCGGTGACAAAAGCATCTCTACCGTCTTCCACCAAAGAAATGGAAGCTCCTGAATCCAAGGCCTTTTGCTTAATAGGACCTAATTCATCACCTTGACCCAAATCCGCAGCTAAGGTAATAACTTCCTTAACTCCCCATTCTTGCATCAGATAAGGGATACAGACTGAGGTATCAACACCACCTGAATAAGCCAATACAACTTTATTTGCTCTGGACATAAATTTTATCTTTAATAGAACTAACTTCGCTATTTTAGCTGTATATGTAGCCTTATTTTTGTCGTTATTTGAGCAATAAGTAGGGATTTCTTGACGTGAAGCGATATTCACCAATTAACAATTAATAATTATCAGTTACCAGTTACCAGTTACCAGTTATTAGTAATTCAGTTGTAAAGAATATTATCATAAATTATCAAATAATATTATAATTTCAAAAATTAAACCTTATTTTATTTCAATTAACCATGTCTAAACTATTAATTTCCCAATATTATCGTGAATTAGATAAAATTATTCAAAGAGGTGGAAGTTTGAATGAGAATTCGATTCGTCCTGCTTTCCAAACTCTGTTAAATGATTATTTGAAACCGAAAAATTTTACAGTTGTTAGTGAATTATATTCTAATTCAAAATTAAATAAACCGATTCGTTTAGATGGGATTATTAAAGATGATTTGGGGTTGGATTGGGGTTATTGGGAAGCAAAAGATCCAAAAGATAATTTAGATATAGAAATTGAGGATAAATTTAATAAAGGTTATCCGAATGATAATATTTTATTTGAAAATTCGATAACGGCTATTTTAATCCAAAAGGGTCAAGAAACGATGCGAATTTCCATGAAAGACCCAGAAAAGTTAGATAAAATTATTAATGCTTTTATTAATTATATTCGTCCTGAAGTTAAACAATTTCGAGACGCAATTGAACTTTTTAAACAAGATTTACCGATTATTTTAACCACTTTACGGGAGTTAATTAATAATACCTTGACCCCCTCACCCCCCCAACCCCCCTCTCTCTCAGAGAGAGGGGGGAGTCTCCCCTCACCCTCAGGGAGAGGGGTAGGAGGTGAGGGAAACAAAGAATTTCAGCAACGATTTAAGGCACTTTTAAAGTTATGTCAAGAATCAATTAATCCTAATATCACCAGAGAAGATGTTAGGGAAATGATTATTCAACATATTTTAACTGAGGATATTTTCCTGAATATTTTTAATGAGGTGCAATTCCATCGAGAAAATAATATTGCGAGACAATTACAGGAAGTTATTAATAGTTTTTTGACGGGTGCTACTAAAAGAAATCTATTAAGTTCCATTGAAAGATATTATAATGTAATTCGCAGTCGTGCTGCTAATATTGTCGATCATCATCAAAAACAAGAATTTTTAAAGACTGTTTATGAGAATTTTTATAAAGCTTATAATCCCTTAGCAGCTGATAGATTGGGTATTGTTTATACTCCGAATGAGATTGTCAAATTTATGATTGAAAGTACAGATTATCTGTTACATAAACACTTTAATAAATTATTAGAAGATCGAGATGTAGAAATTTTAGACCCAGCCACAGGAACAGGTACTTTTATTCCCGAAATTATCGAATATTTAAACAGAGATAAGCTTGAATATAAGTATCTTAATGAGATTCATTGTAATGAAGTGGCGATTTTACCTTATTATATTGCTAACTTAAATATTGAGTATTCCTATAAGCAAAAAATGGGCAAATATTTAGAGTTTAATAATATTTGTTTTGTGGATACTTTAGATAATATGGCTTTTGATTATGTCGGAAAACAGGGGGTAATACTTGGTATTTTTACAGAGGAAAATACCACTCGAATTAAACGACAAAATGACCGTAAAATATCAGTAATTATCGGAAATCCTCCCTATAATGCTAATCAACAAAATGAAAATGATAACAATAAAAATCGTGAATATCCAGCCATAGATAAGCGAATTAAAGATACTTATGTGAAGGAAAGTAACGCTCAAAAAACGAAGGTTTATGATATGTATGCTCGTTTTTTTAGATGGGCCAGTGATAGATTAAATGAGAATGGAATTGTGGCATTTATTACTAATTCATCTTTTATTGATGCGAGAACTTTTGACGGTTTTAGGAAGATTGTTAAAGAAGAATTTGATTATATTTATGTGATAGATTTAGGAGGAAATATTCGCGCAGGAGATACCACAGGAAACGTTTTTAATATTATGGTAGGAGTTGCGCTTACTTTTTTCGTGAAAAAATCCTACTCCCCTCACCCTCTGGGAGAGGGGTTGGGGGTGAGGGAAAACTGTCAAATATTTTATAATTCTTTAACAAACTAGGACTTACGCATTGACAACAAAAGATAAATATGCATTCACTCTTTTGAGGTAACGAAAAACTTAGTTATTGAGAAATAGTAAATTCTGGAGGTAAATTATTCACAATAAAAGAACGAATTACTTCATTAAATAGATTTCTTTTCCGTTCATACCAATTTATTATTTCCGAATTAAACCTTGCTATTTCTAACTGGATAAAACCCACAATGGCACTAAAAATATGCGTTTTTATGGCAGCGGTTTTTCTGACTTGAAACCTTTCAATATTGGCGACTTGTTTTAAGGCTCGATGATACTGTTCTATCCCCCAATGCAGGTCATGAATTAAGAGAAAAGTTGACCTAGTTATCTGTTCAAGTTCATTCTCATTTGGACACCAAACAGCATAGTAACGATGCTCGTCTTTGAACATCTTTTTAAATAGGGCTTGCTGAATAAGTGAATGAAAAAACAAACAGTTTTGATAAATTAATAAATAAAAAATAAGTATAATTTTTATTTATTAATTTTTGTCTTTTATATAAGTATTTATAATCTAAATTGGCAAAAAATCTTTGATCTTGAACAAAACCATGAAAAAGAAGATAATAACCCCTTTTTAACAGGGTGTTAAGATTCATTACTAAAAAAGCAATAGCAATTTCAGTTTCAGCAGTTTCTGATAATTTGGACATGATTTGGTTTAAACCAAATCGACGTTTTCCTTG
>JAABRE010000044.1 GCA_011391125.1 Synechococcales cyanobacterium S06 | reverse complement strand
ATAGTAATTCCAAATAAAAATTAAACAAAAGTTTTTAGTTTGTTGTTGGACTTTAGTCCTAAGAAGCGCTAAAGCGCAACTACGAACCTATTTTTCAACTGTTTTAATCTTAATTGGAATCACTATATCAACTATCAACTATCAACTATCAACTGATTAAGCTAACTTTGACCTTCAAATGTAACTTCTCTCCTTTCCTGTAACCCACATTGCGCACTTTAACTAAGTCGCCTTCTTGGGCTAATCCCTCAATTAATTGGTGAACTTGGGGATTATAAGGGATTTCTTGGCCAACAGAGGCGATCGCCTGTAAACCCCAAGATTCCGTTAATTGTTGTACAGGTTTTACCAGAGGGATAATATTTTGAGCAGGTAAAGCTGGGTTGTTTTCCACAGCAGCGATGGCTGTTGGCCAATAAATTAACCAAGATTCCAAAATATCCAAACTGGAATTTTGCCATTGTTCCTGTAAATTAGACTCTAAACTGGCCAATTTTTCTTGTAAACGCTGGTATTCCACTTGAAAAGAATGAACTTCTGTAGAGTCAGATTTAGGAATAATTAAATCTTGAGAAAATGGAGAAAGAGGGACAAAAATGTTTAATAAATTATCGACCGAAACTTGCAAAGAATGAGACAATTTTATCAGAGTTTCCACCGACATTTTAGGTAATAAACCAGATTCCACTCGTCGAATTTGCCATTCAGAAAGACCCGAAACCTCACTCAATTCTTTTAAACTAGAAATACCAACCTTTTTGATTAACTCTTGGAGTCTTTGACTATGGTTATTAACAGGTAAATTATTCATTTATTTAAGACAAAAAGTAACCAGATTTACCAAAAAATATAAACCGAATTGTGCCTCAGTTTAAACTTTAGCAATTTTTCAAAAATTAAACTTAAAACTAGAGAAAATGTTTAAATGAACTTACAATGATTATAGTGTGGCAAACCAGTAAGATAAATTAAAATAAGCAACACTCAGTTGAAAAAGAGAGACCAATCAGCCATGACCAACGACAGTAATTCTCCCCTGATTCCCATAAGGGAATTTATTGCTTCCAAACAAATATCCTTGTTTCAAACCCTAAAACAACCCCAATTTAGTGGGGAATTAATTTTAACCGACACCAAAGGAGTCAAATCGAGCTTTTTCGTATATATGGGAAGATTAATCTATGGCACTGGAGGGCAACATCCGGTGAGAAGATGGATTAGAAACCTGATTATTTATGCTCCTTTGACTAGCACTCGGCTAGACGATCTTAAAAACAAGCCCTATCAACCTAAAAGCAAAAATCTGAATATCTCTTGGGATTATGATTTATTGTGTTATTGGGTGGGAGAAGGTACTCTTGGCCGAGAACAATTTACCAGAGTTATCAAGGGTATGTTAGCGGAAATGTTTTTTGATCTAACTCAGGTTGGTCAAATAACCTACGAGTTTCGGGAGTATAAAAACTTACCGTCTCCGTTAGTGTTAATTGATGCTGATACTGTCATTGTTGAAGCGTGGAAACATTGGCAAGCTTGGCAAGGGGCAAAATTGGCGGATCGTTCACCAAATTGTGCGGCGATAATCAGATATCCAGAACAATTAAAAGGGAAAACATCGAGCCAAACTTTTCAAATATTAATAAGATTATTAAGCAAAACACAAACATTACGAGATTTAGCCACCCAAACTAAACCAGATTTAGTTCAATTAACCCGTTTATTAATGCCCTATATACAACTGGGATTAATTGAATTAAACGAGATTGAGGATTTACCCATTCCTGTTGCATTGCCCAGTGGGTATCAAACTTTAGGAAAATTAAACAGTGAAAGTCCTTTAATCATTTGTCTTGATGATAGTCCTTTAGTTTTACAAACTTTAGAAAGTATTATCACTCAAGCTGGTTATCAATTTAGGGGACTTACTGATCCTATTTTAGCCATTTCCGAGATTATTGAAGCTAAACCGAATTTTATCTTTTTAGATTTAGGATTACCCCAAGGAAATAGTTATGAAATTTGTGCTCAACTGAGAAAATTGTCTTACTTTCGTAATATTCCCCTGATTATGTTAAGTGATAATGGTAATTTAATCGATCGCATGAGGGCAAAAATGGTCGGAGCTACGGATTTTCTGTTTAAACCAGTGGATGATGAGCAAATGTTAATCATGCTAAAAAAATATTTAGCTCCTCCAATTTGAAGTTAAAACAAGAAAATGTCAAAAATGTGACAGTAAATGGTGAAGATGAAATTCATAAAATGTAAAATTAACCAGAATAGATTTAAACTTTAGTTAAACAATTAGCCCTAATGAGTACAGATAACCTCCCCATCCCCATAAGAGAATTTATTGGTTCAAGACAAGCACATTTGTTTCAAACCTTAAAAGAACCACAATTCACCGGAGAATTGTGGTTACAAGAACCAGATGGCAAATCTTGGGTTTTTTACCTTTATCTGGGAAGATTAATTTATGTTACTGGGGGAAACCACCCTGTTAGACGTTGGCGACGTAATTTGGTAGCTCAAGTACCCAAATTAGCGGTGAGTTTCTCAGAAAAATTGCAAAAAGCTTTAACCTTAGCCAATAAAGAGCAGTTAAATGCTTGTTGGGAATACGAACTTTTACAAGTGTGGGTGGAGCAAGAAGAAATTAGTCGTGAAGAAGTTGTTAAGATTATTAAAGCCATCATTGAAGAAGTATTTTTTGATCTCAATCAAGCGATGGAAGTAACTTACGAATTTGTTAATAGCAATGCTTTTCCGAAGCAATTACTATTACTAGATCCCCAAAAAGTGATTGTCCAAGCTTGGCAAGATTGGCAAGCTTGGCAAGGTGCCAAATTAGCTGATCGTTCACCCAATATTTGTCCGGTTATTAAAAATATCGAGGAATTAAGAAATAAAACCTCCCCCAAAACATTTCAAGCATTAATCAAGTTACTTGACGGACAACATACTCTGCGAGATTTAGCGATTCAAACGAAAAAAGATGTTGTCCAATTAACCCGCTCTTTTATGCCTTATGTACAAACTGGTTTAATCGACTTAAGCGAGATTGGTGACTTAGCTCCTCCTTTTATCGCCAATAAACGCAAAACACCCTTTGAACCAGAAAGTAAAATCGGTCCGTTAATTGCCTGTGTTGATGATAGTCCCGTGATTTGTCAAACCATGGAGTCTATTTTAACCCAAGCAGGTTATCAATTTATTGGCATTAATAACCCTTTAAGGGCAATTTCTACCCTAATTTCCAAAAAACCAAAATTAATCTTTTTAGATTTAATTATGCCCGAAGCTAATGGCTATGAAATTTGTAGTCAATTAAGAAAATTGTCGGCCTTTCGGGAAACACCCATCGTGATTCTCACCGGTAATGATGGTATAGTCGATCGCGTTCGCGCCAAAGTGGTGGGATCGTCTGATTTTATCAGCAAACCCGTAAAAGCCGAAATTGTGCTAGAAATAATTAATAAATATCTTCAAGTAACAGAATCCACTTAAAATTAAGACAATCTGATCGGTTAATTTAACTTACTGTTGTTCATTAAAGGAGGTCAATATTTATGCCCACAGTTTTAGTAGTTGATGATTCAGCCACGGAAAGGGAAATAATTTCCGGTTGTCTCAAAGGAAGTGGTTTAACCATTGTTATAGCTCAAAGTGGTGAAGAAGCCCTCGACAAAATTAAGGCTCAAAAACCAGATCTCATCGTTTTAGATGTGGTTTTACCCGGTCGTAGTGGTTTTGAAATTTGTCGAGAATTGAAAGGTGAAGATATTACCAGCAAAATACCAGTGATTATATGTTCCACAAAAGGCACAGAAATGGATAAATTTTGGGGTCTAAAACAAGGGGCAGACGCTTACATCACGAAACCGATCGATCAAGAAGAATTGGTCAAAACCGTTAACAAACTGCTATAACAGGAGCTTAAACAATGCAATCCGGCTTTTTTCTCTCCTCGGGAACCTTATCTGCTAATCAAGACACCTCTGGTAGAGAAGAGAATACAGTTCAATTTTTGCGTTTTCATCTTGTACCAGATACCACGGCCATTCTTCCCATTAATCAAGTTACTGAAGTTATCACCATTCCCCAGCATCAAATTGTCCCCATACCCCATAGCAAACCTTATGTGATGGGAGTCTATAATTGGCGTGGGGAAATTCTTTGGATGGTTGATTTAGGACATCTCATCGGCCTCACCCCTTGGTATGAACAACAGGGTAGTATGGCGAATTTGTCGGCTATTGTCCTGCATGAAGGAAAAGGAAAGGGAAGGGCAAAAACAGCCGGAATTAAAACCGTGGGATTATTGGTTAAACGAGTCGAAGATATTGAATGGTTAAATCCCGATTTTTTAGAATCTCCCCCGGTTTCAGCGGTAACTCCGGAATTAGTGCCTTTTTTGCAGGGCTATTGGGTGAAAAATGATGGCACTATGTTAATGTCTCTTGGTAGTTATGCCATCCTGCAAGGCTTAAATAATTCATAATTATTTATTAATTATTTCTATTTAATTTATTTTTATTAACTCCTAAATTATGACAAATATATCTCAGAAACCGGACTTAGATACTACTGAAAATGAGATTTTAGAGTCGCAAGATTCCGTTAGATTTCTGACAGAATCTTCAGAAGATTTAAGCGAAAATAAACCCAATGTGTTCGCCATTTTTCAGCAAAAAATTACGGAAAAATGGCAAAATTTAAACTTTGGTAATAAGTTAACTTTATTAATTATGGCCGGTGTTACCTTACCAGTAATTGCCGTAACCCAAGGGATTTTGCAAGTAGAAAAAATCCAAGCACAAAACTATTTACTTGACCTCTTAGACCGAGATTTAGTAGCTTTAGAAACGGCTTTAGATGAAACTATTAATGAACTAAGTTTGGAAACCGAACTTATTGCTAGTTTTATTGAAAGTCGTGAACTTGATCCAAATGATTCCTCTCAAAAAAGCAAATTGGAACAGTTTTTAGGTGATCAATTTGAAGATCAGCCCGATGAAAGTTTTTATCTGATTACCGATTCTCAAGGCCAAACTGTCGCTCAATTTATCCAAACTATTGACGAAGATTTTAGTCAATATCCTCCTTTACCAGAAGAACATCAAAACGAGGAAGGACATTTACACGGTGAAGAAGAAGATGATGATGAACAAGAACAGCAATTGCGGATACTTTCCCTTCCCATTGGCATTAATTTAGGGAATATTCCCATTGTCAAAAATGCTCTTGATACACAAGAAAAGTTGTCAGGATATGAGTTAATTAAATCCCAAGATTTAGAACCTTTAGGTTTAGCGCAACAAGCAAATATTGGTATTAGAACACAAAAAAATCAAGGATTACCTGAACCACAACAACCTTACCCCGAAAATACCTACGATATTGAGGGCGGAAAAGTAGGTTTAGTCGCCATGTCGGTTCATCCCCTTAAGGTGAATAATCAGGTCGTTGGTACCGTAATTCTCGGTACTTTAATTAATCGTAATTATGAAATAGTTGACAATCTTAAAACCAAAAATAAGATTTCCACGGCGACAATTTTTGCCCAAGATTGGCGCATTTCTACTAATGTACCATATTCTGATCAGGAAACTAGGGCGATCGGAACCAGGGTTTCTCGCGAAGTCGCGGACAGGGTTTTGAATCAAGGAGAGCATTTTCTTGGTGAGGCCAATATTGTCGGTACTAATTATTTTACTGGTTATGCTCCCATTTATGACCATCAAAAACAACTCGATGAAAATGCTAAACCGATTGGTATTGCTTATGTTGGTGAACCAACCACTTCCCTAGACCAAGCTAGAGGAATTTTATTGTTCACTGGTTATGGTATTGGGGTGGTGATTGCTTTCCTCGCCATTGTTTTTTCCACTCGTATTGCTAGTAATTTTGCGAAACCAGTGCAAGATTTGGCGGTTTTCGCCCGCAAAATTGGCGCAGGCGAAGCTGGGTTGCGTATGAAAGCAAGTGAACGCACGGACGAAATTGGTGTTCTCACTCAAGAGTTAAACCAAATGGTCATTACCCAAGAAAATAATGAGGAATTATTGCGTCAGGAAGCTCGTCGCGCAGGTATTTTAAAGGATATTAGTATTGCGATTAGTCGGTGTGAAAATTATCACGAAATTATTGGTTTAGCGGTTGATCAAACTAGGAGGGCTTTGGCAACAGACAGAGTAATTGTTTATACTTTTGACGAAAATTGGCAGGGTATGATTATTTCTGAGTCGGTGGGTTCTGGTTGGCCTGTTTCTTTAAATGCCAAAATTTATGATCCTTGTATGGCCGATAAATATGTGGAAAAATATAAGGAAGGTCGAGTCAAAGCAACGGAAAATATTTTTCAAGCTGGTTTGACTAAGTGTCATTTACAACAATTAGAACCTTTTGGAGTCAAGGCCAATTTGGTGGCCCCGATTATTGTTAATAATGAGTTAATGGGTTTATTTATCGCGCACCAATGTTCGGATTTTCGCAACTGGCAACAGGGGGAAATTGACCTATTTTCCCAGATTGCCACTCAGGTTGGTTTTGCCCTCGATCGCAATGATTTATTAGACAGGCAAATGCGATCGGAAGAGCAACAAAGACAGGAGAAGGAAACCCTACAACGACGGGCCTTAGAATTATTAATTCAAGTTGATCCTGTCAGTCGAGGAGATTTGACTATTCGCGCCCAAGTTACTGAGGATGAAATTGGCACGGTGGCTGATTCCTATAACTCAACCATCGAAAGTCTCCGTAAAATCGTTAATCTGGTGCAAAAATCTGCTTCGGAAATGGCTCAAACTACGAATACTAATGATGCTTATATTCAATCTTTGTCGAAACGGGCTATTCGACAAACTAAGCAAATTAACGCCGCTTTAAATGGGATTGAGTTTTTGACCGAATCCATTGCCCTGATTTCCAATAACGCCAAGGAAGCTGAACAAGCGGTGCAAGAAGCGGCGGAAATTGTGGCCTTGGGTGATGAAGCAATGAACAGAACGGTGCAAGGAATTATCACCATTCGCGAAACCGTGGCGGAAACGGCGAAAAAAGTGAAACGGTTAGGGGAGTCTTCCCAGAAAATTTCTAAGGTGGTGAATCTTATTAACGGTTTTTCTGAGCAGACTAATTTGTTGGCTTTGAATGCTTCCATTGAAGCGGCACATGCTGGCGAGGAAGGCCGAGGTTTTGCGGTGGTTGCGGAGGAAGTCAGAAATCTATCGAGACAATCAACGGAAGCGACGGCGGAAATTGCTAAGTTAGTTAAAGATATTCAAGCCGAAACTAATGAGGTGGTAGCAGCCATGGAAGCTGGTACGGAACAAGTTGTTACAGGCAGCAGGTTGGTTGATGAAGCTAGACAAAATTTAACTCAAATTACGGAGGCTTCTTTGCGAATTAATCAATTGGTAGAGGCGATCGCTTCCACAACAGTAGAACAATCGAGAGATTCAAAAGTAGTTAGTAAAACCATGAGTCAAGTGGCTCAAATTGCTGAAGAAAACTCGATTTCAGCGACCCAAGTGTTAGATTCTTTTAAGGAATTATTAGCGGTAAGTCAAGAATTACAAACAATGGTGGCGAAGTTTAAAGTTAGTTGATAGTTGATAGTTGATAGTTGATAGTTGATAGTTGATAGTTGATAGTTGATAGTTGATAGTTGATAGTTGATAGTTGATAATTGATAATTATTCAGAAAAAATATGACAAGTATAGCTCCTAAAAATAAGCAAAATAGAGCCGGAATAATGACCGTAAAAGTTAGCCAATCTAACCCAATTAAAGCTCAGAAAAATACGGCACTTGGCCAATGGTTTGATAACCTTAGTATTAGAAAAAAACAGTTAACTGCTTTATTTGCTTCGGAATTGATCGCTGTAGTTGGTTTAATGGGAGTGGGATCATTTTTGATTTTAACTAATGGTAGAACTCAATTAGTTAAGCAAACAGAGTCGGAATTAGTGGTAACTGAAATTAATTATAATATCAAAATTGACCAAATGGGGTTTGGTTTTCGGGGACAATCTGATAACTTAGCAATTATTAATGCCGCTAAAAGTTATAATCAAACAGGAAAATTACCGGCTAATTTAGAAACCCAAGTTAATAATATTTTACAAAATGAAATTAAAGCGAGGGAAATTGAATATGCAACTTTGGTTGGTAAGGATTTAAAAGTTATTATTAATGCTAATAATAATCGTACAGGAGAAGTATTTGATCCGAATAATTTAGTTAGTAAAGTGATTATTAATCCCCAACAAATTAAAACTAGCGAAATTGTTAAATGGAGTGATTTACAAACAGAAAAACCCCCTTTACCAGCTGATTTTTCCCAATCTGATGCCTTAATTCGTTATACGGTTACTCCCGTTAAAGATAGACAAACCTCCGAAGTCTTAGGAGTGTTAGTTTCTGGTGATATTATTAATAATAAATATCCCATTGTTAAAAAAACGGTGGAAGCTTTTGGTAGTGGTTATAGTGCCATTTATCAAGTGAATGAAAATAAAGAAATTAAGTTAGCAGTTAGTAATTATAAAGCGAATAATAGTCAAGAAATTACTAAAAATATTGCTTTGGATCAGGTCGAAATTTTAGAAAATGCGGTTCAAAATCCGGATGGAATTGTTTCTAAAAGGATTGAAATTGAGGGAAATGATTATACTTTAGCGGCCAAACTTATGAAAAATTATGACGGTCAACCCGTCGCAATTTTAGTAAGGGGCATTTCTGAAAACGAGATCAATACACTCTTAAAAGATAGTTTATTGTTACAATTATTAATTGCTGGACTTGTTGTTATTATTAATATTATTATTGCCTTGATTCTCGGAAAGGCGATCGCCAATCCGGTGGAAAGTTTACGGAAAACTACGGAAAAATTTTCCGAAGGAAATTTAGGAATTAGGACGAAAGTATTTACTAAGGATGAAGTTGGAGTTTTAGCCGTTGCTTTTAATGAGATGGCCAATAGTATTGAAATTAATGAATTAACTAGGTTAAGAGAAGAAGAAGAAACTCGCTTAATTTCCAAGGTTAATAATTATCAAATCTTAAATGAAACTGATTTAGAAAATGCTTTACAAGATGTCCTACCAGAGATTAGAAAATTCCTCAATCTGGATCGATTAGTTATTTTTCAAATCTCTGGTCTTCAATCTTTAAAATTAATCGCAGAAGGAGTTAATATCGGGTTAGATAATCTCAAAAATACCAAAAATGACAACTTATCTTTACCCCGACAATTAATGATTGCTTATTTAAAAGGTCTGTTATTAGTGAAAAACCAGCGCAATTTCCTGAAATCTGGTTTTTATGCCGAACATTTAAACTTAATGAACAGATTAGAAGTAACTAGCAATGTGGTGATTCCCATTGTTACTAAAGGCGAAAATTATGGCTTATTAATGGCTCAATCTTGTCAGCAAAATTATCAATGGTCTGATGAAAAAGTTAATTTTCTCAAGCAATTAACTCAACAATTAAATATAGTTATTGAGCGATTTAAGTTTATTCAAGAACAAAAATTAGCCGAACAAATACAGAAACAAGAAAAGGAACAATTACAACAAAGAGCTTTAATTTTACTTAAAGAAGTTGACCCTGTTAGTACCGGTGATTTAACCGTCCGTGCTCAAGTTACTCCCGATGAAATTGGTACTATCGCCGACTCCTATAACTCCACCATCGAAAGTTTACGTCGTCTCGTTAGCCAAGTAAAAAATGCGGCTGAACAAGTCACCCAGACTACGATGAGCCAAGATGAATTAGTCAAAACCTTGGTCTCTGATACTCAACAACAAACAGAGACTATTTCGACTATGTTGGCCAAAGTTAATAAGATGAATGAGTCAATTTATCTCGTCGCTATTAATGCGGCAAGTGCTGAAGTTGCAACACAAAAAACCATGGCCACCGTAAAATCTGGCGATCAAGCGATGAATCGTACTGTGGAAGGGATTTTAAGCATTCGAGCTAACGTAGAACAATCCAGCGAACAAGTGCGGAAATTGGAAGAATCCTCGAAAAAGATTTCTAAAGTGGTCAATTTAATTAGCAAATTTGCGGCTCAAACGCACTTATTGGCGTTAAAAGCATCAATTGAAGCGGCTAGAGCAGGAGAACAAGGTCAAGGTTTTGCGGTGATTGCTGATGAAGTGCGTAGCTTGGCGGCACAATCAGCAGAAGCCACGGAACAAATTGAGGTGATAGTTGGAGAAATTCAAAGCGAAACCCAAATTTTAGTAACTGTCATGGAAACTGGTACCGAAAAAGTGGAATTGGGTACAAAATTAGTGGAAGAAGCGAGGGCAAATTTAACTCAAATTCAGGATGTCACGACTAATATTAATCACTTAATTGAGTCAATTTATTCGAGTATTCAAGAACAAAGTCAAGACTCGGAAATCATTAATGAAAATATGACTCAAGTCGCTGTAATTAGCCAAACAACGTCTCTTTCGGTGTTTCAAGTATTAGAAGCTTTTACCGAAATCCTCACCGTTAGCCAACAATTACAAGAAATTGTGGCGAAATTTAAAGTTAATTAAAATTACCTATTTTCTCAAAGTTTTTCTTAATTGATTCCCTTATCTTGTCTATTTTTACTGGCTTGGATAGATAATCATTCATGCCCGCATTTAAACAAATTTGGCGATCGCCTTCCATGGCATTGGCCGTCATTGCGATAATTTTGGGGCGATTTTCCGGGGGATAATGTTGACAAATATATTGAGTTGCTTCTAATCCGTCCATTTCTGGCATTTGAATATCCATAAAAATTAGATCATAATGAGTTTTTTCTAAAGCCAAAATAGCTTCTTGACCATTACCAACAATATCGACTTGATAACCCAATTTTTCTAATAATTTTTGGGCAATTATTTGGTTAATTCTGTTATCTTCAGCAATTAAAATGTGCAGAGGAATACGAGTAGATAAAAGTAGATTAGAAGGAAGAGAAGATTCTTGAACCAGGGCTGATTTTAGTTCCCTAAATTTTAGTTCAAAACTAAAGATACTGCCCACATTTTTGGTACTTAAAACAGTAATTTCTCCCCCCATCATTTCGACTAATTTTTGACTAATTGCTAACCCCAATCCTGTCCCTTCTGCTTTCTGTTTGGTCTGACTAACTTGCTCAAAAGGTAGGAAAATTTTATTAAGTTGTTCCTGAGAAATTCCCATTCCTGTATCTTCTATTTTAAAGTTAATTGTACTGATATTTTTCTGAGAATTAACCTTAGTAACTATGAAACTAACTTGACCCATTTCGGTGAATTTAATGGCGTTACCAATGAGGTTAATTAATACTTGGCGAAGTCTAGTTTCATCGGCTTTAATTATTACAGGTAATTGGTTATCTATCAAGGAATTAAATTGAATTTCTTTCCGTTGAGCCGATTGAGAAAATAGGGCAATTAATTCGTGAATTAAGTTAGGTAAATTACATTCTTTTCGGTAAATTTCTAACTTTCCAGCTTCAATTTTTGAAATATCTAAAATATCATTAATTAAGGTTAATAAATGATTACCTGACTGATAAATAATCTTAACTTCTTCTAATTCCTTTGGCCCTAATTGAGGTGAATTTTGCAAGACTTGAGCCATACCTAAAATACCATTTAAAGGTGTTCTTAATTCGTGACTCATATTCGTAAGAAATGTACTTTTTGCTTGATTAGCATTTTCCGCCGTTAACAGGGCATTTTTTAACGCTTCGGTGCGTTTTTCTACCATGAGTTCTAACTCTTTATTTGTGTTTTCTAATTCGGTAAAGGTCTCTTTTAATTGTTGCGCCATTTCCTGAAAAGCCTGCGCTAAGATTCCTAATTCATTCTCGGAATTGAGATTAATTGAAATGTCAAAATTACCCTCTCTAATTTTTGAGACTTTTTTAGTTAGTATCTGTAAAGGTGAAACGATTTTTTTCGCATAAATAAAGCTAATTATCCCAATAATTATGGTAATTATTATTAAGCTAATTGTCATTAAAATTAACATTTCTTTTAATGAACTATAAACTTCTTTTGTTGGTAATTCCACTATTACTTTCCAATTTACGGTAGGAATAGGTGCAATTACTCCTAAAACTTCTGTATTTTTTAAGCCAAAATAATGATCTAAAAATTGAGGTTCTGGGGACAATAATTCCTTAGTAAAATGTTTAATAAAATCTAAATCACCAAGGTATTTAATTTCGTCATTTTGACCCTCTTTTAAGGAAGATGCAATTAAAAATAAACGATTATCAATCACATAGGTATAACCAGTTTTTCCCACTTCGGTTTGTGAAACTATAAAATCAAGAAATTTTAGGTTAATTTTAGCTAATAAAACTCCATTTACTTGATCATTAATATTACGAATGGGAACAGCCATTGTTACCATTTGTATTTGTAATTTAGGATCGATTTCTACTAAACCAATATAATTTTCTTGTTCCTGAAAAGTTTTTATAAAAAAAGGAGCTGTTTTTTGATTAGATAAAGTAATTTTTTGGTAGGGTGAAATTTGAGAACTAACCTCTCCTTTATTATTAATAATAGCCACTAATTCATAAGCTTTATTATTACGAGTTAACGCAATTAATAAATCCTGTTGTACTGAATTGTGTAAATCCGTTAATCCCTTAACTCGCGCTAAATAATTAAGTTTTTCTTGTAAATTTTCTAAATAATTTTCAATTTTTTTAGCTGCTAGTTGACTTTGGGTTTCCTGTAGTTTTATCGCTTGTTTTATTTGGGTCAAAAAACTTAATCTAATTAACACTCCTCCCGTTATTAAAGAGGCCAAAATAACCCAAAAAATTAAGCCATAACGTAACTGATCTGTCAGGCTAAATTGCCAAGGTTTGCGCTTTTTATATGGAGGTATAAAGACATTATTATTAGACATTAATACGACCTGTTAAAATATCTTGTTTAATTTTTTCAATCTTACTTTCTGCTTCGGGAGTTAAGTTATTTCTAAAAGGTGCTAATTCCTGTACATTTTCCAGAAAACCAAATTTATATTGCTGTCCTTGCCAATTGCCTTCCTGCACTAAAATCGCCGCTTTTAATAATAATTCAGGTATTTTTAAGATAACACTTGTAATCACAGTTTGGGGAGCAAGTTCGTTTTGATCTAAATTCCAAGCAATGGTCCAAACCCCGTTTTTTTGTGCCAATTCATGCACCGGAATCGTGGCTGGGTCCCCATGCAAAATCACCACATCTACCCCCAAATCAAGCTGTTTTTGAGCGATTTCCAGCGCTTTTTTGCTATCTGTCCAACTGTTTAACCATTCTATCTTAATCTCAATATTCGGTTGAATGGATTTTGCACCTTTAGGTAGGGCATTGGCTTCTTCAGTCAAGGTTGGGTAAGGAAAACCACCAAGAAAGGCAATTTTGCCAGTTTGACTTTTTAATGCGGCAACTGCCCCCACCAGATAACTAATTTCATCACGACGAAAATCTATACACCCCAAATTAGCATTATTTCCTGAACAATTAGCCGTAATTGCAAAGTTAATGCGGGGAAATTCTTGAGCGATAATTTCCGCAGCTGGTAGGGTTAAATCTTCGCTACCATGACCAATAATTAGGTCATAATTTTGGTTAGCATAATCACGAAAAATATTAGTAATTTCCTCTATACTTTTATGATTAATATCCTCAGTATAAGCAACCGTTGCATTTAACTTTTTTTCGATTAATTTTAATCCTTGATAACCCGATGGACTCCAACTTCCCTCTGTCATAAATTCTGGTAATAAAATAGCAACTTTAAAGTTACTTTTAACATTATTAGTAGTATTTTCTGGCGAATTAACCTGACAACTAACTGTTAAAAATAGAGCCAAAATAAAGCAAAAAATTAACTTAAAATAACGAAGAAACATGATATTTATAATATTTATGGGGTAAGGTGAGCAAAAAATCGTTTTCACTTTGAGTAAAAATAAATTAATATTTTTGCCCACCCTCTAGTTTGCTATTTTAGCAATAAAAAACACCTTATTTTAGTAACAATTTTTGAAGTTCAAGATAGTTCAAAATTTTCTGATCTGCTGTTAATAAAGGATAATTATAAATCATCGCAGTAGCCACAATAAGTTGGTCAACAGGATCATTATGAAACCCCGTCAATTGTGTTGATTGTATAATAATAGGAACAGTTAAATCTAGGAGCTGAATTTTAGGATAGGCCAACGCTATTTTTATCCATTGCTCAACAGGAAGAGACAAATTTATTCTATTTTTCTGGTGCTAATTTGGCAATTTCCCAACAGGAAATTATACTAATTCCTAATCCTTCAGATTCATATTCTTTGAGATAATTTAACTGTTTTTCACTCAATTTACTCTGATTTGCAACCCACCAAATCCAAATATGAGTATCAAGTATAATCATGATAAGACATCCCAATCTTCTAAAGGAATAGCCGATTCAAAAGGTTCATCATAACTAATCACTGTACCTTTCAAAGGAGCCGCATTTTCTGGATAATTTAACTCAGAAATAGACTCAAAAACGAGGGTAACATTTAAGTTTTGTCCGCTCATATTTTCCGGCATTTTAACTTGTAAAATACCATCTTTTCCCACCTGAGTTGTTAACTGAATTGTTTGCATAAATAAATACTCCTAAATTCGTTAAATAATTATCAATAATCATGGAGATTTAAAAGTATTACTCCACAACTTTGAGCCGCTTGTGATAATTTAATATCTAATGTAGCTAAAGGTAATCCTAACCTAATTGCTAACTCTAAATAAGCAGCATCATAGGAGGCTAAACCGTATTTTCTACCTAATTTTAATGTTGTATTTAAGGCTTGTTTTGCTGTCAAATTATCAACAGAAATATTCAAAGATTGTAACAAAATAATTGCTAAATCACTCTGATTTTTGGTCAGGCGATTGCGTCTTTCAGCTACCAAAACGGTATTAGCAATTTCTAATGACCAAATTCCGGGTACAAAAGCTTTTGCATTTGACATTAATTTGAGAACTTCATTCGCGTAATTATCATTTTCATCCACTAAACACCAACTAATAGCTACTGAACAATCTAAAACAAATTCAATCAAAACCTTCTACCTTCCTCCATCATTTCTCTTAGCTCTTGCTGAGGAATATTTATTTCTTGTTTAAGTTGATTCATTTTTTGAATTGTTTCTTGAATAGACTCAAGAGTAACCAACTTTCCCCAAGCATTTATTTGAGCATTTTCTGGATAATTTAACTCAGAAATAGACTCAAAAACGATGGTAACATTTAAGTTTTGTCCGCTCATATTTTCCGGCATTTTAACTTGTAAAATACCATCTTTTCCCACCTGAGTTGTTAACTGAATTGTTTGCATAAATAAATACTCCTAAAATGCTTAAATAGTAGGGTGCGTTAATGAGAATGTAACGCACCATTTGAGATTTGGTGTGTTACGCTTCACTAACACACCCTACTTACTTGGCGAATTGGTGCGTTACGTTTCACTAACACACCCTACTTACTTGGCGAATTGGTGCGTTATCACTAACACACCCTACTTACTTGGCGAATTGGTGCGTTACCCTTGGGTGCGTTACGTTTCACTAACACACCCTACTTACTTGGCGAATTGGTGCGTTACGTTTCACTAACACACCCTACTTAATTTTAGAACAAATCCTTGTCGGTGACAGCACCAATACTGCTGGAAGACACCAACTTGGCGTATTTACCTAAAATTCCCGTGGTGTAACGGGGTTGGGGAGCTTGCCATTTTGCCCGACGTTGCGCCAATTCATCCTCAGAGACGTTTAACTGCAATAAACGTTGGGTTGCGTCAATGGTAATGCTGTCGCCTTCTTCGACTAAAGCAATGTTGCCTCCAACGGCCGCTTCGGGAGCGACGTGACCAACAACTAGACCGTAAGTTCCACCAGAAAAACGACCATCGGTGATTAAACCAACGGAATCCCCTAAACCTGCGCCAATAATTGCGGAAGTCGGAGCTAACATTTCCCGCATTCCTGGACCTCCTTTAGGACCTTCATAACGCACAATGATTACGTCACCAGCCTTGATTTTGCCCGCCAAGATTGCGTCTAAGCATTCTTCTTCGGACTCAAAAACCCGCGCTGGACCTGTGATTACGGGTTTTTTCACACCGCTAATTTTTGCCACTGAGCCTTCTTGAGCCAAGTTTCCTTTTAAGATGGCTAAATGACCTTCTTTATACATGGGGTTGCCCCATTGACGAATTACGTCTTGGTTTTCGGCAGGGTTTTCGGGAATATCTTGTAAAACTTCCGCCACAGTTTGACCGCTAATGGTTAAAGCGTCACCGTGTAATAATCCGTTTACCAATAACATCTTCATTACTTGGGGAATTCCGCCAGCTTGGTGTAAGTTAGTGGTCACGTACTTTCCAGACGGTTTTAAGTCGCAAATGACAGGGACTTTTTTGCGAATGGTCTCAAAATCATCAATGCTTAATTCTACACCCATGGTGTGGGCGATCGCCAACAAGTGCAGCACCGCATTGGTTGAACCACCGATCGCCATAATTACAGAAATGGCATTTTCAAACGCTTTACGGGTTAAAATTTGTTTCGGTAAAATCTGTTTGCGGATTGCTTCGACTAACACATAAGCTGACTTTTCGGTACTTTCTGCTTTTTCGGCATCTTCCGCTGCCATGGTTGAAGAATATGGTAAGCTTAAACCCATGGCTTCAATTGCTGAGGACATCGTATTTGCCGTAAACATCCCACCACAAGAGCCGGCTCCGGGGCAAGCATTGCGCTCAATAGCAATCAATTCCTGCTCGTCAATTTTGCCAGCGCTGTATTGACCAACTGCCTCAAAAGCGCTTACCACCGTTAAATCTTGACCATTGTAGTGGCCTGGCTTGATTGTACCACCATAAACGAAGATAGACGGAATATTCATGCGGGCGATCGCAATCATCGCTCCGGGCATATTTTTGTCGCAGCCGCCAATGGACAAAACTGCATCCATACTTTGACCATTGCAGGCAGTCTCGATGGAATCAGCAATCACTTCCCGAGAGACGAGGGAATATTTCATCCCTTCCGTGCCCATGGAAATCCCGTCACTGATGGTGATTGTGCCGAACATTTGGGGCATTGAGCCAGCTTTTTTAAAAGCAGCTTCGGCCTTGAGTGCTAAATCATTAATGCCCATATTACAGGGAGTGATGGTGCTGTAACCATTAGCCAACCCCACAATAGGCTTACTGAAATCATCATCACCAAAACCCACAGCCCTTAACATAGCACGGTTTGGGGTGCGTTGACTACCTTGGGTAACGACTTTACTTCTCAAATTATCTGACATTAATTTTCCTCTCTATACCGTTATGCTAATATTTTCTACTGCTATAATTAGATACCGCTTTTACTGGTAATTTCTGGTAAAAAGGGTCATTCAACGCAAAGATTAAAGGACGGCTAATTACCAATATCCAGTCGGACCTTATCTATTGGTAGTTGTTATAAAAATAATAGTACCAAAGCAAAGCCTCGGTACTATTATTTTTGATCTCCGTTTTCACGGGTAAAGTTTGCCTCGTCAAGGTTAGAAAAGCTTGTCATTTCAAGTACACAGCCGTCTAGTCGGACTTATTTAATAATTGAACATAGGGCCTAGGACTGGCGTTCATCCTCGGGTATGATGACTTAACTAACGTAGCCCTCGAAAGACTTAGACACAAAACGGCTCTTATTTTCCAGAACTTCCCCCCTTACCAAGGGGGGGTAGGGGGGGGTACATCCTTTTATTACCAGAAAATACTAGATTTACGAGCCGTGTTAATCGCCGTTTTAACCTAAATTCTTAATTAGATTTTGGTCTTGATTAAGAAATGTTAAAAAAAAATTAACCTTCACATTTTAAAATTATACTGGTATGGGATAATAATAGAAAAATAGAAACAAATGTTAGAAATTGAGATTTTAGAATCTTCTTTTAAGAAAATCGAGCCAAAAATTAACGATTTTGCCACCAGTTTTTATGATAATTTGTTTACCATGTATCCCGAAGCAAAACCGTTATTTGCTAATACAAAAATGGAAGCTCAGAAGCAGAAATTAATTGATTCTTTAAAAGCTATAATCCTAAATATTCGTTATGGTGAATCATTAAGTCAACTCCTCAAGGGATTAGGAACACGCCATGTTCAATACGGTGCTTTACCGGAACATTATCCCGCAGTTGGTAACGCTTTATTAGAAACTTTCGCTCAATATTTAGCTGAAGAATGGACTCCAGAATTAAAACAAGCTTGGGTAGAAGCTTATGGAATAATTACGAAATTAATGCTTGAAGGTGCTGATTATTCACAAGAACAGGTTGAATTAGATTCTGTTTCTTCTGTTCAAAAAGAAGCTAATTTAACAGCAGAAATTCCCTTGGTTTCTCCAGATAAAGAAACTAATTTAAATCCAGAAATTCCCTTAGTTGCTGAACAAGAAAGAGAAATTGATGATGAGAATTTAGAGAAAAATTCCAGCGAAATTGAAGAAGAAGATTCAGAAGAATCCCAAAGTAATAATCCAATTAATTTTGGAATTTTAATTGGTATTGTCGCAGTATTAATGGTAGGATTAATGGCAGTTATTTTACCTCAGTTACAGAAAGATCAATCTCCTTCTTCTCAACCTAACGAATCTTTAAGCAAATAAAGATCACTTTGAAATTAAATAATTGATACTTAATTTATTAATTGACAATAACTAAACAATATTTTTAGTAGCAAAAATTATAAATTAAGGTTATAATAAAACACAAAGTTAGTAACTATTTGCTCATGTTTTTTAACAAAATTCCTCTAAAACCTGGCCAAGAATCCGTCTGGGATTATCCCCGTCCTCCCCGTTTAGAACCTTGCACAAAACATATTAAGATCGTCTTTAATAATGTTATTATTGCTGATAGTAAAAACACCCAAAGAGTCTTAGAAACCAGTCATCCTCCTGTTTATTATATTCCACCCGAAGACATAAAAATGGAATATTTACTAAATAGTAATCGCCAGTCTTTTTGTGAATGGAAAGGTGTCGCAAGTTATTATAATTTACAGGTGGGCGATCGCCTTTGTCAAGATTGTAGTTGGTATTATCCAAACCCGACACCCACATTTTTAACTATTAAAAATTATCTCGCTTTTTATCCCAGTAAAATGGATGCTTGTTATGTCAATGAGGAACAGGTTACTCCCCAACCCGGAGACTTTTATGGTGGATGGATTACCAGTGAGATTATTGGACCGTTTAAAGGTGGTTAAAATTAATAATGGGATCCGTATTGATAAAGCATAATTAGTCAAGCCTTCTCAGTATAAATAAATTAACATCTATCGTACAATGGAAACAGCAAGAAAATATTACCCTTAAGAAAACCTAAAAAGGGAGGTAAATCAATGAGTAAAAAATCCCTGCAAATTTTGTTAATTGAAGATGATTTAGCAGAAAAAAAAAGACTAGATAAAATTTTCAAAGAAATTCAAGATACAGTTTTTAAGATAACTTTTTGCAAAAGTTTAAACAAGGGGTTAAAAAAATTAACCACCGAAAATTTCGATGTCATTCTGTTAGATTTAAACTTATCAGATCAGGAAATTTTAGAATCTTTGCAAACTTTAAATGAATCTTATCCTACTTTACCCATTGTAGTTTTAACTAATAGTAATAATGAGACATTTATCACAGAAATTAGCCAAAAATCGGCCGATTATTTACTAAAAATAGAACTTAATTCCCCATTATTGAAACGTTGTTTATTTTATGTAATTGAACGTAAAAAAACTGATTTGGCCTTAATAAAAGCCCGTCATGAATTAGAAGAATTTGCCTATATTGTCTCCCATGACTTAAAACAGCCACTTTCTACTATTTCTTGTTGGACTCAAATGTTGTACATGAGAAATTTGAAGCAATTAGACGAAAAAGGACAAAAATATGTCACCTCAATTTTAAACGGTACTAGACAAATGGATCATTTAATTGATGATTTATTAAATTATTCACGAATAGGAACTAAGAAAAAACAATTTCAACCCACTAATTGCCAAGAATTAATTAAACAAATACTCTTAAATTTAGAAAACATAATTACGGAAAATAAGGCTATTATTACCTATAATTCTCTACCCACAATTACCGTAGATTATCTACTCTGGAGACAATTATTGCAAAATTTAATTGAAAATGGGATTAAATTTCATCGAGAAGAACCACCCAAAATACACATTTCTGCTCAGTTAAAAGAAGATCAAGAATGGGTTTTTTGTGTTACCGATAATGGTATCGGTATTGAGTCGGAATATTATCAAAAGATTTTTCAAATCTTCCAAAGATTACACCCCCAAAGTGAATATTCAGGTAGTGGTATGGGTTTAGCTATTTGCGATCGCATTATCAAAAGTCATGGGGGAAAAATTTGGGTAGAATCTGAACCTGGTAAGGGTTCAAGCTTTTATTTTACAATTTTTAAAGACCTTTGATTAGACTTCTTTTTTTTAATGGAAACCAATTTTTCTTCATGATTTTCCCGCGCAATTCTAATTAATAAAGCTGCTAAAACTAAACTAGCTAAAAGAGAACTACCACCGTAACTAAATAAAGGTAAAGTAACACCAGTAGTCGGTAAAGAACCGGTATTAACACCAATATTAAGAAGGGATTGGCCAATCATTAAAATAACCACACCAATGGCCACTAAACGTTTAACCCGATCCTTACATTTAAGAGCAATAAAAAGGCCCAAAGTACCATAGGAAATTAATAAAAGAAATAAAACCAGACTACCAACAAAACCAAATTCTTCGGCAAAAATAGCAAAAATAAAATCAGTATATTGAAAAGGTAAATAAAATAACTTTTGTTGAGATTGACCAAAACCGACACCCCATTCACCACCGGAGCCGATCGCATATAAACTTTGGACTAACTGAAAACCGGTATTACTGGGATCGGCAAAAGGATCAAGAAAAGAATTAATCCTTTCAAATTGATAAGGATTAATTTTAATACTCAACAAACCGACGCAAAAACCGGCCAAAGCAACCCCACCAAGTTGAACTAAAGGCAGGCCCGCAGCCAAAGCAATTAACCACAAACTAATACCAGATAAAGCAGTGGTACTCAAATTAGGTTGTTTTAAAATAAAAGCTAATAAAATAGCAAAAATTGCCAACCATTTGAGCTTAACTTTTGAGTCTAATCTTTGCCATTTCCCAAAAATCAAAGCCCCTTGTAACACCAAAAAAGGTTTAATCAAATCAGAAGGTTGAAGCACCAAAGGACCTACTTTTAACCAACGATTAGAACCATTTGCTAAAACACCAACCCCTGGAATCAAAGTGAGAAAAATTAAAAATAATAAAAATAAAAAAACCGTCGGACTAATTTTCAATAAATTACGCACCGGAAAACGGACTAAAAAATTAAATATATTTAAACCAATAAAAGCCCAAACTAACTGTTTTTTTACATATAAAAAACCATCACCATCATCAAAATTGGCCACCGGAAAAGAAGCGGAAAACAGAGTAATTAAACCGATGAATAACCACAACAAAGTTAGCCACCGCAAAATTCTGGCCTCGATAGCCCAATTTTCCACTTGTGGATCATAAATAGGAATTAAATAACGTAAAAAAGAGCGCACAATCGTTAATCGTTGATAGTTGATAGTTAATAGTTTTTATCATAACTGTTAACTGTCAACTGTCAACTGCTAACGGCTAAACGAGTCCAGTATTAGTACCAGGTCTTCCAGTAACTAACTTAACCTTAACGATAGTACCACCCATTTTTTGGATTCTTTGCTGTTCACGAAACCAATTTTCGTAAGGAACTAACTTAGTAAAATAGGTATTTTGTAATTCCCGTTGAGTTCTAATCCGAGATTGGCTAGGAACACAAGCAGTAACTTGAAACATCCGCATGGTTATATTTCTCCTGATCCCTTAAAAAAATCTTATTAATAAATACAGTAAAGGCCGGGAATCAGTAGTCAATACTAGAGCTGAACAACTTAGCAAAGCCCATTAGATCTAGCACAAACTCCCGACT
This sequence comes from Synechococcales cyanobacterium S06, assembly GCA_011391125.1. Taxonomy (GTDB): domain Bacteria; phylum Cyanobacteriota; class Cyanobacteriia; order Cyanobacteriales; family JAABRE01; genus JAABRE01. The sequence continues at coordinate 21,161 of JAABRE010000044.1, read as the reverse complement.
TCCCGAACCTCTACTTCTCATTTAGATCCAAATGGCGTAGCTAAAAACTAGCTTAAACCAGAAGAGATATAGTCGAAATAAACACCCATTTCTTTACCTGCATCAGGACCAACCAAGCTTGCAGTTACTTCTTTCATAGCTTGAATAGCTTGAACAGTAGAAGAGATAGGTACACCTAAAGAATTGTAGGTTTCTTTCAATCCATTGAGAACGCGTTCATCAAGGATGGAAGGATCGCCAGCTAACATAGCGTAGGTAGCGTAACGGAGATAATAATCTAAGTCACGGATACAAGCCGCATAGCGACGAGTGGTGTACATATTACCACCGGGGCGGGTAACATCAGAGTACAACAAAGATTTAGCGACAGCTTCTTTAACGATACCAGCAGCATTGGCACTGATTACGCCAGCAGCGCGAACACGGAGTTCACCAGTAGCGAAGTAAGCTTTGAGTTTGTCCATAGCTGAACCATCGAGGTATTTACCTTGAACGTCAGCAGAATTGATTACAGAAGTAATTGCGTCTTGCATAATTTTGTTTCCTTATCTCACCTAGTTAGTAATTATTAAATGTTGCCAAAAAGTCGGGTAATAGATTCTAACCCTATGACATTGCACCGATTACATAATCGAAGTAAGAGCCTGCTTCAGCAGCATCGTCAGGAGACATCATTCCGCTAGCAACTTCTTTCATTTCACGAACGCTTTGAGCAATCGCATCAATGGGAGTACCCAAAGATTTGTACATTTCGCGAACGCCAACTAAACCGATTTCTTCGATGGGTGTTACGTCACCAGCAACTACTCCGTAGGTTACTAAACGGAGGTAGTAGTCCATATCGCGTAAGCAGGTAGCAGTCATTTCTTCGCCATAAGCGTTTCCACCAGGAGAAACTACATCTGGGCGTTTTTGGAATAATCTGTCGCCAGCTTGTTTAACGATACGCTCACGAGATTCACTCAAAGTTTGAGCGATGGTTAAGCGACGTGAACCACTGGTAACAAAAGATTTGATTCTATCTAACTCACCGGGGCTCAGATAACGAGCCTCAGCATCTGCATTCACGATAGACTTCGTGACAATACTCATCTATGGATTCCTCCCTGCGAAAAAATGAGAATAATTTGGTAATACAACCAGATTTATTTAAACTGGCATTTTAAATTGTTTTGTAGCAAACTGTCCATCTAACTTTGTGAAACTTTACATTTAGCAAAATTATCGTTACTAGACCTGTTTGTGGGCGAGTAGAAACTAACCCCATTGACTGAGTATTAATTCATTACAAATTGCTATCTCAGTAACCTAACGCAATTATTTTGCGCTATCAAGTACACATTCGATCCAAATTCTTAACACTTTTTAACATTTTGCTTAACAATTTTTGGCTTTAACTCTAGTTTTTACCATCAAGTCAGTCACATAATCCAGTTATCATAAGCCTTTGAGTTAGTTTAGTCTCCGGAGTGCCATTTGTTAAGCAAAACTTAAGCTTTTTAAGCCAATGACCAGTTTAACTGTTGGTTTATTTTACTACTTTGCTCGGTATCCTAGGTTTTTTTGTCTCACGCAAAGTCGCCAAGGCGCTAATGAGGCTGTCGGTTGGCATCCTAGTCTTGGGTTTTTTGTCTCACGCAAAGTCGCCAAGGCGCTAAGGGGATATCGGTTGGTATCCTAGTCTTGGGTTTTTGAGTTCGCAAAGGAGTTTCTGGTTAGGCGTAATAGATTATAGAATGCTTTTTTAATGATAAAATATCACCAATTCAAGTTGAATTTTGAGGTGTTTTATGAATAAGTTATTTTATGGTGATAATTTGGAGGTTTTGCGTCGTTATATTAAGGATGAATCGGTGGATTTATGTTATATTGATCCCCCTTTTAATTCTAAGCGTAATTATAACCAAATTTATAATAACATTGGTCAAGAAGATAAGGCCCAAGCGCAGGCTTTTATTGATACTTGGACTTGGGATGATCGCGCTAATCAAGGGTTATTAGAAATACAAGAAAATTATTTAGGTCATTTTACTTCTCAATCTATTGATTTAATTAACGGTTTAATTCCTGTGTTAAAAAAGGGTGAATTACTCGCCTATTTAGTTGCTATGACTTTAAGAATTGCGGAAATTCATCGCGTTTTAAAATCGACGGGGAGTTTTTATTTACATTGTGATTCCACAGCGTCACATTATTTAAAATTAGTTTTAGATGCTATTTTTTGTGCTAATAAAGGACTTTATCTAAGTGAAATTGTGTGGCGAAGAACAACGGCTCATGGAAATGCAAAACAAGGAACAAAAAAATTTGAAATTAATTTTGATACTATATTTTTGTATTCTAAAAGTAATAAATATACTTTTAATACAGTTTATGAACCTTTTAAAGAAGAGCAAATAAAACAGCAATATAATAAAATTGATGAAAATGGTAGAAAATATCGACTGGTAACACCTACGGCGGCTAAAGGTGGTGGTGATACATCTTATGACTTTCATGGAGTCAAACCACCTCAAGGAAGATTTTGGGCCTATTCTAAAAATAATATGGAAAAATTTTATCAAGAAAATAAGTTATATTTTAGTAGTAGTGGACAACCTTATATTAAATATTATTTAGATGAAAGACCAGGTGTTGCTGTTATGTCATTTTGGGATGATATAAAACCGATGTCTCCCACATCAAAAGAACGTTTAGGTTATCCTACCCAAAAACCAGAAGCAATTTTAGAACGTATTATTAAAGCTAGTTCTAACGAAAATGATGTAATTTTGGATGCTTTTTTGGGCGGTGGAACTACTCTTTCTATTGCACAAAGATTGAAAAGACAATGGATAGGAATTGATATTACTTACCGGAGTATTGGCATAACTTTAAAACGTTTACAAGATAGTTTTGGTGAAGAAATCTTAGATAAAATTCAGTTAAGTGGTATTCCGAAAGATGTGGAATCAGCTAAACTTTTGGCACTGAAAAAAGACGACAGAACGCGCAAAGAATTTGAAACTTGGGCGGTTTTAACCTATTCTAATAACCGTGCGATTATTAATGATAAAAAAGGTAAGGATCAAGGTATAGATGGAGTAGCATATTTTCAAGGAGAAAAAACTCAGGAAAAAATAATATTACAGGTAAAATCTGGTAAAGTTGGCGCTCATGATATTCGCGATTTGCAAGGTGTTTTAACTTTAGAAAATGCGGCAATCGGCATATTTATTACTCTACAAAATCCCACCAAAGATATGATAACCACCGCTAAAAGTGCTGGTATTTATCAGCATAAACTGTATGGTCAACCCCTTGATAAAATCCAAATTGTTACCATTGAGGAAATCTTAGAACAGCAAAAAAGACTCGACATAAAATTTAGTTTTGAAGTCTTAAAATCCGCCGAAAAACAACAGCAAATAAAAGCTGATCAAATGAAATTAGAACTTTAAACCCTAACCCCTAACCCCTCATCCCAAAGGGAGAGGGGAAATTTGCCCAAATATAAAGTTTTGTAACAAATACTTGACAAAATTACAATTTTAACAGTTAGCTAATTTATTAGACTAAACAGTTATAATTCATCGTATAATTTACCTGACGTTATCGCTAAAAATGACAAACATTTATAAATTACCATTAATATTAGAACTGCAACCCGAAGGAGGTTACACCATCACTTGTCCTCTTTTGCCAAATTTAATCACCGAAGCTGATACTTTAGAAGATGTTATACCAAATGTAAGTGATGCTGTATCAGCTTTAATTGAAGCTTATCAAGACTTAAATCAACCTTTACCTTTTGTCTTACAACCTATTGCTGATCAAACCATTTTGTGGACAGAAAGTTTAATTCCCATTAGTGCATAATGAAATATAAAGAAATTGTGAAAAAATTAAAACAAATGGGATGTCAAGAAATTCCCCGAAAAGGTGGAGGCTCTCATCGAAAATGCTACAATCCTGACCACAATGCAATTGTACCAATTCCTGATTGGGGAACTAAAGATTTAAAATTAGGTACTGTTAGACAAATTATCCGTCAACTTGGTCTTGATTGGGAGGAGTTTAAGAATTGGTAAAGGCGATCGCCTCCTCAACCCTCGGAAAACTTGACAAAATAGTTGGTAGGGTGCGTCACACCGATAATTTATAATTATCAATTAAAGATTTTCAAACGTGACGCACCTTACAATCTTTTTAATTAATATTTTTAGTTATTTAATTTTGTTTAATCAATTAGGAATTAAACTACTTATAAATATCACCACAAGAACCAATATTAGTAATAAGATATAATTGATTTTCGTGATCTTCTCTTAACAAAATGCGATATTTTCCTACTCTTAAAAGCAATTATGAACGACCTTTTAATTTTTTTACGTCAAGATTAGACACATTTTTTATTAAATTATCCAAAGTATTAATAACCCTTATTTGGTCTTCTTTTGATAATTTTAAAAGATATTTTTCCGCTTGTTTAAGTAAAAGATAATCAAGCCTAATTTTAACCAAATAATTTTTTCTTTAACTCTTCGGAATATCTACCTTGATCTTTCCTGCTTTGATAATCTTGCCAAGCTTTTTCACTTGCGTCTAATTCTTTAATGGTAATATTGTCCTCGATTTCTTCTGTTAAATTGCTAATTTCTTGATGCAAAATTTTCTGTAATTCTATTTTTTGTTCCCGTTTAAGTTGGGGAATTGCCTTCACAATAGAATCAAAAGTTATAATTTCTGCCATGTTTTATAATTATCCTCTGTAGTTTGAGTTTGGTAGGGTGGGCAAAAAATAAATTTTGTCTCCAATCATAGATATAACAATATTTGGCCCCACGACAGGAATTATTCTCAATGCAAGTGATCTTTGAGTAAACAAAGATTGAGTGGGCAAACTTGTTAAGTTGATAAATTTTTTCAAAGGCAACTTGTTTGCCCACCCTACCAACTGGTTTATCAATTGATACTTTTCCCATTGAATCTTGCTTTAATTTAGAACAAGTTTTAGATGAAAATTATTTACCTTAATTATTAGAAACCCGGCAGCTAAAATAATCTTTTTTCTGCTCAATTGTGCATCGCTATAAGGGATAGATGAATTGCTAAACCTATTAAGGCCTCTATCTTGAAATTATTAGCGTACCTTATAAAAAGAAAAAAAGGATCAACAACATTATGTTTGTTTGAACCGCTATCATCTAACCTTAATTCTTGATCATAAAAATCATTTGCGGGAACTAAAATATCCTGAGACTCATACTTGTCAATATACGGACTTGAGACTGCTTCTATAGTTGTTTCACAATCTCCTGTACTCAAAATATTAGCTACCAGTTCCTCTGTGTTACGTTCCCAAACAGCTCCCCAAAACCCATCATTACAGTCACCATCTCCCCAATTAAAGACCATCCGTAAGGGTAAAAATTGATTATCTAAACTAATAATATCAAAGTCAACCCACTCGCATATTAACATTTCAAGGTGATCTGTCACGAAGTCATCATCATAACCATCTAGATCTTCTCCATGTTGTTCAGGTGTGTTAGGACAGTCAGGGTATTCCACCATCGTACATTCACCTAATAAGGAAACCAGACGAACAGGAATCAATATTTTATCATTATTCAATTTGCCTTGAGCCTCAGATGCTTTTTTGAATACTTTGTTGAGAAAATCTGTTACTTCTTCTTTTACTTGATATTTCTTTGGTGATAGTCCGTTCAGACAACTAGGCCACATTGTTTTGCTCCTGGTGATAAATCAAGATATTACAACAATACTCTGACCTGATTTAAGTTGGAGAATTGCCTTCACAATGGAATCAAAAGTTATAGTTTCTGCCATATTTTATAATTATCTTCTGTAATTTGAGTTTGGTAGGGTGGGCAAAAAATAAATTTTGTCGGCAATCATACATATAACAAGATTTTGCCCACTATAGCAATTATTTTCAATAATAATAGTATTTTATATAGCATTTTCTGATTAAGTGTTATAGTAATTTCAATTAAGATTAGAACAGTTAAAAAATAGGTTCGTAGTTGCGCTTTAGCGCTTCTTAGGACTAAAGTCCAACAACAAACTAAAAACTTTTGTTTAATTTTTATTTGGAATTACTATATCTACCCTCACCCCCCTTCCCCCCTCTTCCCAAAGGGAGAGGGGGAAAAAAAGAGGCGAAATATCAACTAAAAATGCTATAAAATTGCTAACAATAATCACAAATCACCTAATCTTTTTAAGGTTTCTATTTCTTGTTGCAAATCGGAAATATCATAATTAACACAAATATTTCTCTTAGCAAGTTCTTGACGAAATTTCAATAAAGATAAATTAGCAAAACTAGCTGCTTTTGCACTGCTAATTTGATAATCTCGAAACATAATAATTGCTAATTCTAATTGCAATAATTTTTCGTTTTTTCCCGTTGCTTGTATCAGGTCATTAGAAATTACAATAGTCATTGACTTTTACGATATTTATATAAGTTATTTAAACAAGTGTAACACAAAAAAAAGCAGGCCGAAACCCACTTTTTTAGCTATTAACCGCTAGTATTAGCGAAGGTGCGTCACTATCAAAGATTAATTGTTTGACCAATAATTTGTCTAGGTGACACACCCTACATTAACTAGAGTTAGGGAATTTTAGACTTTGATTTTCATTGGTTCAAAACTAGGCACAACTAACTCGTTGTCTTGTTTTGTCAACTTGTTATATAACCTTTCGGTGTTGGGGAAGTTAGCCGCAGGTAAGGTGGGGAAACGACGGTAAGGTACAGTATCCTCGCCAAATACTTGCGCATATTCCATGCTGTTTACCATTGCGCCGATAAACGCTTTGATACCGGAAGTAGCCAGAATTTTGTTATAGGTTTGGATTTCTTGTTGGTTCAAGGGTGCGCGACCTAAGAAATGTTTAGTACCTAATTCGATTACTTTGGTATTAGGATAAGGTGTGTAAAATTCCTTGATATAAAGTTCAGAACAACCTAACGCTTCGATAAATTCTTTAACGTTGATCTCATTATTGCTTAATTTACTTTCGATTTCGGTAAATTCAGCTTTAAAGATATAAGGATCGATGTCCCGTTCAAAGATTTGACGATAAGCTGCAGCTGCTGCGTTTTTAACTTGAACTTTGTTGTTGGTATCAAGCAATTTAAAGGTTTTGGTTTGTTGGCGTTGAACGCTAACACCTTGGTTGGCGCGGAAAGCGATCGCCGGTTCGCTACGAGTATCGGTAACTGTACCCAACTCGATAAAGCGAGGAGTCACGTCTTTTTCCACTTTAGAGCCAATACCTTCGCCCAATGTACCCGGACGTACTTGACGCATTTGCAAGCCCGCAGGGGTTACATAACGCTCATAAGGTACTGTATCCTCACCGAAGGCCTCGGAATACTCAGCGCTGTCAAGAATTGCATCCACAACGGCGTAAAAACCTTTTTTGGAAGCAATATCAAAGTAGCTGTTCATTTCTTGGCGACCGAATGTGGGACGACCTAATAAACGACGGTGAATGTACTCGATCGCCTTACAAACGTAAAGGGGAGTCCAATACAGATTGCGGAAAACATCCGATTTCGCTAAAGCGCGGATGAACTCTCTGAGGGTGATGTCACCATTTTCGAGTTTGATTTCAGCAACGGATTGACGTTGACCAGAATATAATTCACGGCCGAAAACTTGACGGTAAGCAGCACCGATGACTTTTTGGGTGGAGCTTTCGCTAAATTTGACGTTGGTATTTTTCTTACCACCACCGGGTAATTGATCCAAACGGAAGACTTTTGCACCTAAAGAACCGGGTTGTTGACCGATTGCCCCAGGATTGCCAATTTGGTTATTAATACCAGGTCCGCGAGTGATTAAGATACGACGAGTATCTTTACCAAACGGAGCTGGAGCAGTGCTGGGGTTTCTGGTTTCTTTCGGGAAAATCGCACCGAATTGGTTTTCGAGGGGATCGTTTCCAGAACCGTAAACGTGTTGATCTGGTAGGGGGCGATCGTAAGCTGCGTAAGTGGTAATAAATTGAGGAATTTTGCGGAAAGGAGCGCTGTAATTAAACAGGTCTTGCTGCATACCCCAATTACGACATTCTTGGGCTTCTTGACCTAAACCACGAAGGTAAGGGACAGTTTCTTCGCCGAAGTAATCAGCATACTCTTGGGAATCAACCAAAGCATCAACCAAAGCCGCTAAACCACCGCTAGAAACGATGGAGAAGTATTTTTGGACTTCTTCACGGGAAGAGGGACCACGGCCTAAGATGTGGCGGAAAGCCAACTCTAAAGCGCGGCTGTTGATGAAAGGTGTGAAGAATTGGCTACGGTATAAAGGAGATTTCGCCAAACGACGGACAAATTCCTTCATGGAAATGTCGCCATTTTTCACTTGAGACTCAAGATAGGAGTTAGATTGGCTATAAGCTTTGGTAATATCTCGCTCAAAAACTTGACGATAAGCAGCTTTAATTACTGACAGTTTTTCTAACGCTGAAAGTCCGGGTTTCATGACAAACTTTTGACGTTTGGCCGCAGCGTTAGCGTAGCTTTGAGGTAATTCTAAACCTTGTAAATCACCAGAAGGACGCTGACGTAATTTGTTATTGGGAGTTTGAGCCTTAAATTCGTTCAGTACGATTTCAAAATACTTGGTAACGATTTCTTTAGCTTCGGGGTCTTTTTTAACGAAATCAATGGACGCAGCACGCATCGCTTGAATAGCCACGATGGTAGCATCGATGGAGCAAGCTTTCTCAATGACTTCCTTTAAACCGCGCACGTTAACGGTGATGATGCTAGGATCGCCAGCTACGATCGCATAAGTTACATAGCGCAACATCCAAGACAAATCCCGGAGTGATTTCTGCATATTTGCAGCACCATAACGGGAAATGTTGATGGGACGAAAACCAGCAGGAATTGCTCCTAAACCGCTACTTGTGAACAAAGAGCGCAAACCGCCTAAAAAGCCACCACCTTTGGTGCTTCCCGCAGAAGTTTCTACGTAAGTAACAGTACCTAACGCATTTTGATCTACAGGAATGGTATCAGTATTCATGGCCGTTTTAACAGGTTCAGAGGCTTCAACAGCCGGCTTTTCTAAATAAGCCATGGGTGAACCACCAGTAAAAATCTGGTTGGCGGCACGGGAAACGATCGCCTCAGAATTGTTACTTAAAATAGTCGCAATTTCTAAACGTTTGCTTCCACCACGAAAATAGGTTGTTAACTCCGATAACTCGCCTTTTTCGAGGAAGCGGTCCTGTTGTTCCGCTTGAGAAATGGCTGACACGGGTACGGTTTGATATAATTGAGGAAGGGCTAATGAACTTCCACCACTTGCCTTAACACTCATTGTTTTTTAATTATCTCCCATCAAAAATTGTTACTATCTTAAGCTAGGGATGACTCTGAGAATATATATTTTTATTACCCATGGTCAATCTCTGTGAATTTGTGAACAAAAAAAATTTAAGATTTACCTAAGATTTTAGATTAAAACGTTTCTGGTACTCACGGGGCTTTTGTTAAGAAGTGTGTCGAAATTTATTATTTTTTTCACAATTAAAGGTTTGTAGTTGCGCTTTAGCGCTAACATCTAACCTAATGGAGCGCTAAAGCGCAACAACAAGCCTTATTGTTAATAACCAACTATGACTGAAAATCCTGTCCAAAAGCTTTACAATACCTATCCTTTTCCACCTGATCCTATCCTCAATGAACCACCACCGGGCTACAATTGGCGCTGGAACTGGATTACAGCTTATAATTTCTGCACGGGGAGAAAACCGGCCACTGACAAAATTCGCATTCTTGACGCTGGTTGTGGTACGGGTGTAAGTACAGAATACCTGATCCATCTTAACCAAAATGCGGAAATTGTCGCCATTGACCTAAGCGAAAATGCTTTGGCCATCGCCCAAAAACGCGCGGAAACTTCGGGAGTCGCAGCTAAACATCAAGCACCGATTACTTTTCAACAAATGCAGTTGGAAAATGCCGCCCATTTGTCGGGAGAATTTGATTTAATTAATTCGGTTGGTGTGTTGCATCATTTACCTGACCCCCACAAAGGTATTAAGGCCTTAGCTGATAAGTTAGCGAATGGCGGTGTAATGCACATTTTCGTGTATGCGGAACTGGGACGTTGGGGCATTCAACTGATGCAAGAGGCGATCGCCACTCTGCAAGGTGAACAAAAGGGCGATTATCGAGATGGTGTTCAAGTCGGCCGGCAAATCTTTGCTAATTTACCCCAAGATAATCCCTTAGTTAAGTATGAAAAAACGAGATGGTCTTTGGAAAATCACCGCGATGAATGTTTTGCCGATATGTATGTGCATCCGGTGGAAACTGACTATAATATTAAAACCTTGTTTGAATTGATTGAAGCTTCTGGGTTAGAATTTGTGGGATTTTCTAACCCAAAATATTGGGATATTAACAGATTAATTGGCAAATGTCCGGACTTAATTGAGCGGACAAAAAACTTAAGTGAAAGGGAAATTTATCGGTTAATCGAATTACTTGATCCCACCCTTTCTCACTATGAATTTTTCTTGGCGAAACCACCATTGGTTAAATATAATTGGTCAGATGATAACCAGTTAAGTAATGCTAAACCAGAAATTAATCCTTGTTTAAATGGATTTCCTGAAGCTACTATCTTCGATCAAGAATATCAAATTGTCAGATTAACCCCAGAACAAATTGAATTTATGCAAGCTTGTAATGGGGTTAATACTGTTAGTAATATTCTCGAAAAAATGACCTTTAATTTAGATGAAGTTCGCCAATTAATTCGGGAAAATCTAATCATTTTAACTCCTTAATCAACGTAACTGTTGGACTTCTCATACTATTAAAAAGTGGGCAGGTTCTCTGCCTATGACCTTTTAATAGTATAATTAAAATCAATCAATATATATTTAGAGTAACAGTGTTTAATATAGTAATTGATACGAATGTAATAATAACAGGATTCCGCTCAAATCAAGGAAGTTCTTTTCGTTTATTAAGTTTAATTGATAGTGATTATTTTACTATTCATTTATCAGTACCATTAGTATTAGAATATGAGGAAGTTTTGTTAAGAGAATTAAAAAATTTACCCCTTAACCAAACAGAAGTAACAGAATTAATAGACTACTATTGTTTAATAGGCAAACATCATTCCATTTATTTTTTATGGCGACCTTATTTGCGAGACGAAAAAGATGATATGTTGTTAGAATTAGCAGTAAAAGCTAAATGTGATTATATTGTTACTTATAATCTCCGTGACTTTAGGGGAATTGAAAAATTTAATATAAAAGCAATTAGTCCACCAGAATTTTTGCAATTAATAGGAATAATAAAATGACTTATTTACAAATAAAATTACCGGATTCTTTATTAAAAAATCTCCAGAAAATAGCAGAAGAAGATAATATTTCTCTTGAAGAATTTGTTACTTCGGCCATTAGTGAAAAAATTGCTTTAAATGAATCTTATCTTCAGGAACGTGCCCAAAAAGGCAATCAAGCAAAATATCAAGCTATTCTTGCTAAAGTACCAAATATTAAACCCGAATCTTATGATCAATTACCAGAAGCTTAACCCCAGAACAAATTGAATTTATGCAAGCTTGTAATGGGGTTAATACTGTTAGTAAGATACTCGAAAAAATGACCTTTAATTTAGATAAAGTTCGCCAATTAATCCAGCAAAATCTAATCATTTTAACCCCATAATTGTAAAAGCCGATTTTTTCAGGAAATCGGCTTTTTGTACCCTTAAACATTAAATAAGAGAAAATGAAAATATGAATCAACTTGCTCCAAAAAAATCATTAAATAAAGCATTTCTTAAGCTTAAAATTAACAGAAATGACCTCGAAAATTTTAGCAAAAATTTAAAGCAACTACTGACTAATATTAATGGAAATGAATCCGAGGAATTTCATAAAAATTTGGTAACAGAATTCCTCAAAAATACCTATTATTCACCGAATTATTTTATTAATACAAAAGGTAGAAATGACCTTGTCATTCATAATGGTAAAGATGGTAACACCCCTGTAGGAGTTATTTTAGAACTTAAAAAACCTGCTCATAAATTCGTAGGGGTGAACGGCCGTTCACCCCTACATAATCAAAAAGCATTACAGGAATTATTATTATATTATTTAAGGGAAAGAATCACCGCGAATAATTTAGAAATTAAACATTTAATTGTTACTAATATTTATCAATGGTTTATCTTTGATGCACAAATTTTTGACAAACTTTTTGCGCAAAATAAACAGTTAGTTCAGCAATTTATCGACTTTGAAAATCGTATTTTAGCAATTAAAACTACTGATTTATTTTATCAAGAAATCGCTCAAAAGGCGATCGCCCTTGTTGAAAATGAATTAACTTTCACTTACTTTGATTTACACCCTCACCCCCCTACCCACCACCAACCAAAGGGAGAGGAGGAAATTGATATTGAAACCAGACTCCCCTCCCCCTCTGGGAGAGGGGTTGGGGGTGAGGGCGACTCCAGACTCCCCTCCCCCTCTGGGAGAGGGGTTGGGGGTGAGGGCGACTTAATTACCCTCTATAAAATCTTTTCTCCTGAACATTTATTAAAGTTATCTTTTGTTAATGATAGTAATAGTTTAGACAAAAATTTTTACAATGAATTGTTATATATTATCGGTTTAACTGAAGTTAAACAAGGTAGTAAAAAATTAATTCAACGAGAAAAAATAACGAACAGGAATAAAGGGTCATTATTAGAAAATGTCATTACCCAACTTAAGAGTTTAAGTAAACTTCATAACATAGAAAATGCCCAAGAATATGGAGAAACTGAGGAGGAACAATTATTTAATCTTGGTTTAGAATTAGTGATAACTTGGGTTAATAGAATCTTGTTTTTAAAATTATTAGAATCCCAATTAATTAACTATAATTGTAGAGACAATAACATCTTTACATACTCATTTTTAAATCTTGAAAAAATTAGGAATTATCAAGAGTTAAATAGCTTATTTTTCCGCATTTTAGCAGTTAAAAATAGTGACAGAGATGAAGATATTAGGGGAAATTTTGCTTATATTCCCTATTTAAACAGTAGTTTATTTGAAGTATCTGACATTGAGAATAAAACTATTGTCATTAGTAACTTATCTGAAGAGAAAATATCCCTATTTTCGGCCACAGTTTTAAAGGATAGAAACGGCAAAAAACGCACCGGGAATATTAATTCATTGTCCTATTTATTTGAGTTTTTGAATCGTTATGATTTTGGTGACATTCCCCCCCTTGTCAAGGGGGGGTTAGGGGGGGTTATAAAAGAAGACAATAAAACCTTAATTAATGCGTCAGTTTTGGGGTTAATTTTTGAGAAGATTAATGGTTATCAAGATGGCTCGTTTTTTACCCCAAGTTTCATTACAATGTATATGTGTCGAGAGACAATTCACCGTGCAATTTTGCACAAATTTAATGAAATTAAGGGTTGGAATTGCGAAAATTTAAGCCAATTATATGACCAAATTACTGACAAAAAAGAAGCTAATTCTATTATTAATAGTATCAAAATTTGTGATCCAGCTGTGGGTTCAGGTCACTTTTTAGTTTCTGCTTTAAACGAAATAATTGCCATAAAAAGCGAGTTAAAAATCCTGTTAGATAAGGAGGGTAAAACTTTAAGGGATTATGACATTGAGGTAGTAAACGATGAATTAATTATTACCGATGATGATGGAGATTTGTTTCAATATAATCCGCAAAGTAAGGAAAGTCAAAGAATACAAGAAACCTTATTTCATGAGAAACAACATATTATTGAAAACTGTTTATTTGGGGTGGATATTAACCCGAATTCGGTCAAAATTTGCCGATTAAGATTGTGGATTGAACTGCTAAAAAATGCTTATTATATCCCTCTCCCACAGGGTGAGGGGAGAATGTTGCCCTCACCCCCAGCCCCTCTCCCACAGGGTGAGGGGAGAATGTTGCCCTCACCCCCAGCCACTCTCCCACAGGGTGAGGGGAGAATGTTGCCCTCACCCCCAGCCACTCTCCCACAGGGTGAGGGAATCATGTTACAAACTTTACCAAATATTGACATTAATATTAAGTGTGGTAACTCATTAATCAGCAAATTCAAGTTAGATTCTGACTTAAAAAAGGTTTTAAAAGAGAGTCAATCAAATCTTGCAAGCTATAAAAATGCGGTTAAAACATACAAAAACACTACTAATAAACAGGAAAAAAGGGAATTACTTAGGTTAATTAATAATCTTAAATGGACATTTAAAGATACTTTAGCTGAAAGTAACCCTAAAAAAACTAAACTAAGAAAATTAGCAGGTGAATTGTATAATTTAGAGAATCAAATTAGTTTATTTGAGGAGACAAAAACTGAGAAAAAACAAAGGGAAAAACAGATTAATAAACTCAATAATGAGATTGATAAACTAAAAAATGAATTAGAAGAAATCGAGACAGGAACAATTTATCAAAAAGCTTTTGAATGGAGGTTCGAGTTTCCTGAAGTGTTAGATGATGAAGGTAATTTTGTCGGTTTTGATGTGATAATTGGTAATCCACCTTATGGAGTTTCATTAACAAAAAAAGAGCGTGATTTTTTAATAATTAATGAAGGAAAAGTCCCCGATTTTGAAATTTATTATTGGTTTATTAATAAAGCTCATTCCTTACTGGGAAAATTTGGCCGACTTTCCTATATAATTCCTAATTCGATTTTGTTTAATGTTTTTGCTCAAAATTATCGACTAGAATTATTTAAGAACTGGAATTTTGAGGAAATTTTGGATTGTACAGATATAAATATTTTCTCAGAAGCTACTATTAGAAATGTTATTATTAATCTGATAAAAAGCAAAAATGGTCAAGGTTTATATTACAAAAATACAGATAAAATAACAAATTTTCAAGAGTTAATTTCTCGATATTTATTATACATTGAAAAAGATTTAGTCATTGAAAATAATCAAAATTGGAGCTTATTATTTAAACTCAAAAAAGATGTCCTTAATTTGATTACTAAAATTAAAATTAATTCCCAACCTTTAAGTAACTTATTCTCAGAAATAAGTCAAGGATTGATTGCTTATGACAAATACAAAAATCAAAGTGAAGAAATTATTAAAAATCGCATTTTCCACTCTAATAAAAAGTTAAATGATAATTATAAACCTTGGTTATACGGGGAAGATGTGACAAAATATCAGGTAAAATGGAATGGTAAAGAGTATCTGAATTATTGTGATCAAATAGCGAATCCTAGACAACCTAAATATTTTATTGGTAAAAGAATATTGGTTAGAGAAATTACTAATCCTAGCATTTTTGCTGCTTTAACCACAGAAGAATTATATAATGATCCCGCAATCATTAATATTATTAAACCTGAGCAACAAATTTTATCCCTTGAATGTTTATTAGGAATATTAAACTCAAAATTTGCTACATTTTATCACTTTAATTCTTCACCAAAAGCAACTAAAGGAAGTTTTCCGAAAATACTTGTTTATGACATTAATAATTTTCCTTTACCTAAAGTTATTAATCAAAATTTAGCCTCGATAATTTGTCAAAAAGTTACTCAAAGAATAACTTTTAATCCTAATAGAAATACCAGTGAATTAGAGAGGAAAATAGACTTATTGGTTTATGAATTATACGGGTTAACAGAAGAAGAAATTAACCTGATCGAAAATACTTGATTTATCTTTAATTTTTTCGTATTACTCACAATTTTCTTTCGTGATTTGATGACGATATTTAAACATTTCCTGTAACCGAGAATTTACCCACCAACCTAATAGAAATTCCGCCAAAAATCCTCCTGGTAATTCGTATTTTATCCTGTCAGTTAACCGCATTTTACTATCACTTTCGGAGGTAAATTCATGACGGTGTAACCAGGATTTTAAAGGTCCTTCTGTTTGTTTATCAGTGAAAAATTTATATTCTTCACATTCGATATGAAATGCTATCCATTTCACCGGAATAGGACCTAAAAATAGTCTAAATTCAGTAATTGCACCGATTCCTAAACCTCCTTCTCTTTTAATTACCTTAACTGGTTGCCAAGGAGGAGTTAAAATATCTAAAATATCCTTTCTTTCGTGGAATTTCCAAACAGTTTCCACGGTCGCATTAATAATACTTGAATAGTCAAAGTTAAGCATAATTTTCTTAGTTTTTAGTGGTTAATTTGGCGATAATTTTCAGGTTAAATTCTTCTTCAAAAATGTCTTTTTTGTAATTTAAACTCCATAATTCTAAATTGCAATCATCATCTTGATTAGTAGGAATTAAAGACATAATTAACTCCCTATTTGTGGCATTAAAATCACAAATAACCTGACTAATTGCACCGATTTGTCGTCGATCTAAAGCAACTGCTAAACGCAAAATTGCACTTAATTGGTTAACTTGTTTTTGATGAATTTGCTCCGTTAAAATCGCATAATTTTTATGTTTTTTCTTCGGTCGACTTTTACGATGATAACGCGCAATATTCGCCATTATTTCAATTTCTGTTTCCGTAAAACCTAATAATTCTCCGTTACGAATTAAGTAATAAGAGTGTTTATGATGGGCCGAATGGGAAACATATAAACCACAATTATGTAATATTGATGCTGCCCACAATAATTCTCGTTCTTGACTTCCCCAAAAATGTAAATAACCTTTAGTTTGGTCAAAAATACTGAGGGCAAATTGGGCAATTCTCGTGCTATATTCAAAATCTACCTGATATTTTTGAGCAATTGTTATTATATTGCGTTCCCTTACTTGAGCTTGATAACGTAATCTATCTTCAATAAAACCATGGGTTAACATCCAATCGACGATCATTCCTTCTCTTAATGACCTTTCACAGATAGTAATAGAATTTAAATTTAACATTGACATAGTTTCCCGTAAAACCATTGCTCCTGCTAAGATAATTTCAGCGCGTTTTTCTGACATTCCTGGTATCAAACAACGTTGGGGATAATTAAGGGAAGAAAGTTTTTTTACTGTGTCTTTTACCTCCTGATAACTAAATTTATATTGGTGTAAAGGGTTAGGAATTGTTCCCTGTTTCTGGAAAGCAATAATAGTAGCTAAAGTTTCAATTGTTCCTGATGTACCAACCATTACAGGATTTTCTCCAGCTAAAAGTACTGCTTGTAATTGTTCCACTGAACGTTCCAACATACCCCGAATATAGGCTTTTAAATATTCATATTCTAGGCGATTAATTGGGTCACTAGAAATAAATTCCTTAGTTAACCTAACTGCTCCAATTTTCGTACTACTTAAAAATCGAGGTTCTTGATTATCCGCAAGGATTAATTCCGTTGATCCTCCACCAATATCTATAATTATATGGGGAATTTGATTAAAATTTATTCCCGATAAAACCCCTAAATAAATTCTCCTTGCTTCTTCTTGTCCTGATATTAAATCGACGGTTAGTCCTAATTCTTCATGGATTCGATGTAAAAATATTTGACCATTAGGCGCTTCTCTTGTTGCACTGGTCGCCACTGTGATAATATGATCCGCTTTTAAACTGATAGCTAAGTCTTGACATCTCTTAAGAGCCTCAATTGACTTTCCCATAGCGATTTCGGTTAAATTACCTGTTTTTTCGTCTCTTTCTCCTAGTCTAACGGTATCCTTTTCAGTCGCAATAATACTAAATGACGGTAAAGAAGGCTCAATTTTAACTACTACCATGTGGATGGAATTTGTACCAATATCAATGGCCGCTAAAATTGGTTTATGATTGTTATTTGTCATCTTTTTTTCTATGATTAATTATGGTTGCGCTCGTTGTTGCACAAAGTGCGAGCTTTGGGCAACAACGAACTTTTAAGTAATTAAAATATTACACTTTTTTCGCTTAATTATATTTAACAATGGTAACTCAAAATTCCCTCAATTCCGAACCCACCTGGTTAACGATTATACGTCTTTTGCGCTGGGATAAACCCGCAGGCCGACTAATCTTAATGATACCTGCTTTATGGGCGGTTTTTTTGGCGGCGGAAGGAAAACCTCCCTTGCCCCTTGTCGGTGTCATCATTTTAGGCTCTTTGGCTACTTCGGCGGCCGGTTGTGTCGTCAATGATTTATGGGACAGGGACATTGACCCCCAAGTCGAACGCACCAAATCTCGTCCCTTGGCTTCTAAAGCATTGTCGGTAAAGGTTGGTTTAGTCATTGGGGCGATCTCCTTTTTTTGCGCTTTAATCTTGGCAATTTATCTAAAACCGCTCAGTTTTGCCCTTTCTGTGGCTGCTGTCCCGTTCATAATCTGTTATCCTCTCGCTAAAAGGGTTTTTCCCCTCCCTCAATTGGTCCTTTCCCTCGCTTGGGGCTTTGCTGTTTTGATCAGTTGGACTGCTGTTACAGGCAATTTGGCGATCGCCACCTGGTTGTTATGGGGCGCAACGGTATTTTGGACATTGGGGTTTGACACAATTTACGCCTTATCGGACAGGGAAGACGACTTAAAAATCGGCGTTAAATCTAGCGCAATTTTCTTCGGAAAATACGCAGCAGAGGCTGTGGGGTTCTTTTTTGCCCTAACAAGTGTTTTAATGGCTTATATGGGCTTTATACTAAGCTTAAATGCCATATTTTGGGGTGCATTGGTATTAGCAAGCATTGGTTGGTTATGGCAATATGTGCGGATTAAAAAACCCGATTTACCAAGGCCAATTTATAACAAAATTTTCAGCGAAAATGTGATCATTGGCTTTATTTTATTAGCGGGAATAGTGTTTAATAATTAATAATAAGGTGGGCAATTTGAAAAAATTTAATTATTAAGAGAAAACGCAAACTAATTGCCCACCCTACAAAATTATGATCTTAATTTTTGATGCTGTTTTAATAGGTCAGAAAATTGCTCAATATCATTAGCATTATATATTTTATTAGAAGATTCAGCCTCAATTTTATCCATAAAAATAGTAAAGGCTTCTTGATCTTCTCGATGTTCTAAAATATATTTTTTTAACTGTTTAATGGTCATAGTTTGAAAATCATTTTTCATTAATAAACCTCCAGTTTCCATTCGGATAAATTTCAATAACAGTTTCGCGAACTGCAATAATAACAATATTTCCAGTTCTGTGATCAAGACTTACTAAATCTATAGATAAATACATTTTAGTAAGATTCTGACAAATTTGAAAACATCGCAATGTTTGTTCAGTTGTTGGCAAATATTTAACCTCCTTTAAAATCAAGGTGTAGGGTGTGTCACATTTTTAAGATAATTAAAAATATTTTATCTTATCGGTGTGACGTACCTTTGGAGTGATAAATTGTCGCAGGATTAATTGAAAATTAAATAGCAACTTGATAAATAATCGGTGTATATGTTGGTAAAGGAATTGGTTTCCCTTTTTCTTTTGCTACTTCTAACCATGCAGTTTTTGCGATTAATACTTCTTGCAAGGCTTCTTGTGGAGTTTCACCAAAAGCACTACAATATTTCAAATCAGGAATATCAGCAATATAACCTTGATCTTCTTCACTATAAAATATATTAATATGATAGTCTTTCATAATTATTCATTCTCATTTAATCTTAAATTATATTGTTCAATTAAAGCTAAAAATTGTTTAACTTGATAGGGTGAAACTTCACCTTTGCGATTTTGAATATTAATAATTTCTGGAATATCATCTCGATTATAAATATGATGACTACCATTGATTCTTACTGATTCAAAACCAAAAGCTTTAATTAAGGTATCAAATTCATTAAATTTAACATTTTTAGTTCCTCCTACTATTTTAGCTAAAAGTTTCTTTTTATTCATAAAATATAAAGTTCCTTAATTTTAAACAAGCTGTAATTCTTCATGTAAAACAAGCATTTCATCGGCAATTAATCGGGCCATTGCATATTCACAACCTTGATTATCTGAAAAATCCACCAAATAATAAAGTTGGTCATTTAACTGATTAATTTCTACCACTGTTCCTATCTGACCTTTTGGTAAATATTCAAGGTCATTATATTCTGGTTCAACTAAACTTAAACGCTGATTAGGAATAGGTTTTAATAAAGCAATCACATCAAATAATTTAATTTCAGACATATATTTTTATCCCTTTTTTATGTAATAAAAGCAGAAATTAAGCGCGGATAATGTAATATACCTCTAATTTTCTTTTATTTGATTTTTATATGATTTACTCCTGTATATTTAAGAATTTGACCAAGAGTTAAAATTCTTTGTATTTGATCATTATCAATCCATAATTCTGTATCTGGACTTTCTAAAGCTTGATATTCTTCTGGATAATAAATGATAACTTGTCCTCCATCTGAAGGTCTAACTACAATTTTTATTGGTCTATCTTTTTTGTAAATTCCATTAATAACCGTAATAGATTCTTCATTCCAATTATCACAATTATAGTCAGGATGATTACTTAAATATAAGTAAATATTTTCTTTTGCTCTCTGGATAATTTCTTGAACATATTGAAAAGCAGAATAATAATCATAATTACTAGGAATACAACCTAAACAATTACCAATCCAAGTATTATGATAAAAAGATTTAGCTCTTTCTAATTCATCTAATGAACTAATACCTAAACTAATTAACAAGTTATCTATATCAAGTTCTGTTTTTTCAGTTTCTTCTATAGATTCAGTTTCAGTTAATAATTCACTGTTATTATCTTCTTTTTGTTGTTGATATTGTTGAAAAATTTGCCGTAATTCTTCTAATGATAAATTTTCGGGTAAAGTAAATAATTGATCTTTAGGAGTATTAACTAAATTTAAAATTTCTTCTTCTGTATAACCATTAGAATTATTTAAGACATCTTGTTTAAATTTAATATCAGCAATAATTTCTTCATCAGTTCTTAATTTATGACGTTTTTCATAGAGATCACCAAATAATTCTTGTGCAAGTTTTTCTTCTGCGTGAAACCACAGTAATAATTTTTCAAAAACTTTTTTAGTTTTTTCATCTCGCCATTGTTCAAGACCTTGATTTTTCAGAATATTATTAACTCTGTCTGTAATTTCTGGTAGTGTATTTTATGTAGTGAAACTAAAATTAAGTCGATAGTAATTCCTCATTATAATGAAGGATAAAATAGATAATTGCTGCTTCATGATTAAAGAA
>JAABRE010000043.1 GCA_011391125.1 Synechococcales cyanobacterium S06 | reverse complement strand
CCACCTTACCAATAATTAAAAATTAATTAATAATTATTAGTAAAAACCAGTGAAAACAGATTCGATTTTTTACCGTCTTTTTCTCGAATTTCCTCGTAGTTTTTTTGAATTAATTAAACTGCCTTCAGAAACGGAGAATAACTATGAATTTACCTCTCGGGAAATCAAACAAGTATCTTTTAGAATTGATGGTTTATTTCTACCAAAAATCAATGATCCATCCTTACCTTTTTACTTAGTTGAAGTGCAATTTCAGCCGGATGATGATTTATACGATCGCATTTTTAGCGAATTATTTTTGTTGTTAAAACAGTATAAAATAATTAATCCTTGGCAAGTAATTGTAATTTATCCTAGTCGCAATATTGAAAGATTCCAACCAACTCAATTCGGTGAACTTTTGCAACTTAGTCGAGTTAATCGCATTTATTTAGATGAATTAGGAGATTTAGGCAATCAATCTTTAGGAGTGAAACTTGTTAAACTAATTATAGAACCAAGTCAGCAGGCCGTCTCAACCGCCAAACAAGTGATCGAGGAAGCTAAACAAATATTAACGGATGACAAAGTTAAAGCGAATTTTATTGATTTAATTGAAACAATTTTAGTGTATAAAGTACCAGAAAAAACAAGGGAGGAAATTGAAGCTATGTTTAGTTTAAGTGATTTAAAAAATACCAAATTTTATCAAGAAGCTTATTCTGAAGGTGAAGAGAAAGGTCTATTAGAAGGTGTAGAACAAACTAAATTAAACATGATACCTGTACTTAATCAAGAAGGATTAACTCCCGAACAAATTGCCCGAATCTTAAACTTATCTTTAGAAATTATACGGGAAAAAATTAAACAAGATTCCCAAACTAAGTAGTCAAGTAGGGTGGGGCCAACTGAGATTAACTAATACTAAAGCAATCCTAAATGAGTTGTATACAGACGTCGCATGCAACGTCTCTACACAACAAACGACTGCTATATTTTGGCCCTACCTTACCTATAAATAAAAGTGGCTTTGTAGGGGTGAACGGCCGTTAACCCCTACAGTATTTGCCACAAAATATACATTTTTACACAAGATATAGGGATAGCCAAATTCACTTAAATATTCGGGAAAAATACCACTTTAGCGATAATCCCTAATAAAGCAGTGACAAAAATACCAATAATAGTTAAAAAACCGGTGGTAGTTATATTTAAACGAGTGTTATTATCATCAAGTCTTTTAGATGAGTATTCTTTTAACTCAGATATTTGAACACTTAAACCCGTTACTTTTGTTTCTAAATTGTTTATTTTTCCTTCTAATATTAGTTGATTTCTAATAGACTCGTTTTTAAAGTCTAAGATTTCCGATTTAAGTTCAGTCCTTAAATCCTTGATTAAATCTTTTAATTCTCTGAGGTCGTTATCAGTTACAGTATTCATGGTATTATCCTTAATTAATTAAATTTACATAGGTAGCGCAGCGAACGCTACCTTAATCTTATAACCAAAGATTTAACTTTTCTCACTGTAGCGAGGATTCACACCGAACGAATAGGGACTAAGGAAGCAATAATGTTAGTCTAAACTTATGGCAATATCAGCGAAGTTCAAATCATTGATTACCACGATTAAAGAAAAAAATGATACCCACTAACCGTATTCCCACCCATCCTGGGGTGATTCTTTTAGAAGAGTTCCTCGAACCCATCAATCTTACTCAAGTAGCTTTGGCAACTCATTTGAATATACCAGTACAACGAATTAATGAAATTATTAGGGGTAAACGTGGTGTGACTCCCGATACCGCATGGTTATTAGCTCAAGCATTGAACACAACACCAGAATTTTGGATGAATTTACAGACTAATCATGATTTAGCACTCAATAAACCCAAGGAAATCAAGGCAATCGCCCTAATTTGACTTTTTCAGGAAGCCAGTTTATTACTAACATAACGATTTAAGCTAACATTTTCCTCCGCGGCCTCGATCGCCAATTTTCGGTGAAGTTCAGGGGGGATGCGCACTTGAAACTTACCACTATAATTCCTTTGTGTAATAGGTTGAGGTATTTGTTCATTATTGGCAAGCAGATCAGTAATAACATCCTGAACCAAATTAGTAATACCATCTAAAGCTTGATAACGATTTTGGTCAAGGTAAGATAAACTAGGAAATTCAGCACATAATCCGACAAATTCCTCATCTTCAGCAGACCAAATAATGCGATAGGTATAATGTTCGTAATTAATCATATTTCATTTCCTCAAGTTTATTAAGAGCCGCAAAAACTTGTTTAACTTGATAAACCTTTGCTTGGAATGTAGGGGCAACCCTTGTGGTTGCCTTGGGCAGGATACCAATGTAGGGGCAACCCTTGTGGTTGCCCAGGGTAGGATACCAATGTAGGGGCAACCCTTGTGGTTGCCTTGGGCAGGATACCAATGTAGGGGCAACCCTTGTGGTTGCCCAGGGTAGGCAGTAGGGGCAACCCTTGTGGTGGCCCAGGGCAGGATACCAATGTAGGGGCAACCCTTGTGGTTGCCCAGGGTAGGCAGTAGGGGCAACCCTTGTGGTTGCCCAGGGCAGGATACCAATGTAGGGGTAGGCACAAGACCTACCCCTACATTGAGAATAAATATCAAATCATCTCGCAACTATGCAACGCCACATTTTTGGGGATTTTTTGTAAAATTAGCAACAAGTTTTTCGATTTGTGCCATAGAATTTAACTTTATTATAGTATTAATATTGATACTAGGTCAACCACTAACATAAATCAAGCTTAATTAAATACCATAATGGACTTAACAATCCCTAAGTAACGACAAAACAATCAATCAAAACTAGAAAAAACTCAGTTTTTTATTAGTAATAATACAGAAAAACCCCTAATTAATGAACATTAATGATCCGTGAAAACACTGAGATAGGGGAGTTTTGTAAAGTTTTCGTGAAGTTTTCTAAAAGAGCAGAACCTTAAATTATAATAAAAACAAGGAGAAAATAATATATTGATCCTTATTTATTAAAGTTACTGATTATCAAAAACACTTATAACCAAAATGGGGGTTCAAGGATTATGAATACCAAAATAAAATTAGCTTTATTAGCCGGCAAATATAACGAAAAAGGCTTTACCACTGGATTAGCCATCGGTCTTGGTTTAATCTCCATGGCTGTGGGTTTCACCATGGTCGCCCGTGGACAACTTAGTCAAAATACTGCCGCCGCCCAAAAATCCACAACTCAAGTAGGAGGAATAGCCGAAGCTGGAGCAACTCGATATCTAAGTTTTTTGAATCAAAATCCTCAATTATTAACAGCGGACGACCAGACAGAATGGACTACCATTTCTAATGACACTCCGGTAATAACTGATGAACTCTGTCCTAATTATACAACAAATAGCACTGTTGACGTTCAAACTATCGAAAACTTTGCTAATACCAGCGATTGGAAAACTGCTGGAAATGGCTCTTATCGACTCGTTAGTTATGAATATAAAGGTAGCAATCAAGGAGTATTAACCATTCAAGGCAAATTGAATGATAAGCCAGCAAAAACTCAGCTCAAATATGATATTAAACTCGCAGATGGTGAAGAAGATACTTTTCTTGATTTTTATGGTTTAGATGGTGTGGGTCTTTGGTCCAAACAATTTAATACGAAGTCTCAGGTTCATGGCAATGTTTTAGACAGTTCAGGTTGTCAAACTGGTAATGGTTCATTTAATAAGTCTCTATTAGATGATCTTCCCGTATTACCTATCGCATCGGTTCCCAACGGAAACCAAACACCTCCTTTAACAAGTACAAAAGGGTCAATGGTAAAAGATTTGAATGGTATGCCTTTCCCTCCCTTACCTCACTATCCTAGTTCTAGCGAATTTACAACCCTTGTTAGCCAAGGTAAAGTTAATCAGTTATCAGCTTGTACAGCTTTTAAAACTGTAACTAAAACTGTAGGTAAGAAAACAGTTACAGAGACAGTTATAGATACAGCTAACACAAAATATAACTATCCAGCCAATGGCGATAAAGATGCAGATGGTAATACCTATAATGCAAGCTCTCCACCAAGTACAGGAAAAGTTTACAAGTATCGCATTACTGGTGATTGTAATTTACCAGCGGATGTCACCTTTGGAACTAATACGGGAAAAGATCGTATTATTATGTATGTTGATGGAAAATTGGATATTAGTAATAATGCAAAATTAGGTTCATTGGCAACAAACAAAGCCAAAGTTGCGTGGCTTTTAAATCAGTCTGAAGCTTTTGAACTGGGAGGAAATGCTCAAATTGGTAGTGCAGTTTCCGCTAGTGCTGCTAATTGGTCTTTTTTCCTTCAAAATGCCACATCAGTTGAATTAAAGGGTACTGCTGACATATACGCTTTCATTTTCGCACCTAAAGCAAGTACAACGATGAAAGGTAATCCTAAAATCGCAGGAGGTTTATGGGTTAATAGTTATAGCACTAATGGAGCACCTCCGAAAGTTTTACAGGCCGTTACTGGGCAAGATCTGAAAGACTTATTTACCTATCTTTATACAGATACAGGAACTCCAATTCCTTCGTCAACAAATAAACAAATTAGCAATGTTAGTGGTTTTACAAAAGAACCAGTTACTCCCTAATGACTTCCGATTAGGTAAATAATTAATCCTACAAAGTAGGGTGGGCAATGCTCACCCTACCCTTTTTTTGCCTTATAATAATATGTAAGAAAGGTAGATGAATTATGGGGTTTATATGAAGATTAAAATATTAAAACTACCCTCGGCAAACACTGAGGAAGGTTTCACCATTATCGATGTCATCGTCGGTATGCTCATTGCCAGTATTTTCCTCTTAGTCAGTGGACAAGCGATGTTATTAGCGGCTTATTCCAGGTTAGTAAGTCAACAATACACGGAAGGCCTTTTATTAATACAGCAGGATTTAGAGGAGGTGAGGTATAATGCCGCACTTTTAGGGGATGATTCAATTACAGATATTAATGATTCTTTATATGTGACTG
This sequence comes from Synechococcales cyanobacterium S06, assembly GCA_011391125.1. Taxonomy (GTDB): domain Bacteria; phylum Cyanobacteriota; class Cyanobacteriia; order Cyanobacteriales; family JAABRE01; genus JAABRE01. The sequence goes on along the minus strand of JAABRE010000043.1, from coordinate 40,120 downwards.
ATGATGAACATCAAGATTATTGTGGAGCTACAGTTGCTACTGATGGTTATGCTCAAGCATTAGTCGGAGTCCTTCTCCCTAATAATCCGACTACAAAACTCAAAATAAACACTATTGAATATAATTTAACTCGTACAGCAACGGTTTCTCCTACTTCTCCCTTTAATGTTTTGCAATTAACCTATTTAGTAAAAAATACATCAGATAACAAAGAAGTAGCAACATTATATACGGAGGTGATCCCAGATGCGGCGTTTAACTGCAACTAATCGACAATTAGGTTTTACCCTTGTAGAACAATTAGTGGTACTTGTGATTATCGGTGTTTTAGGCTCTTTGGGAGCTCCTAGTTTTTTCGGTATGCAGCAAAGAGGTAAGGTAACAGAGGCTGCTAATACCTTCCGCTCGGCCATGGAAGAAGTTCAACGAATCGCCATCATGAAAAGCAAAAGCTGCTTTATTGATTTACCGGCCAGTGGTTCAAGCAACTCTATTGAACCTGTTCTCTCCAGTGATTGTTTTGTCATGGGAGATCGCACTTTAACTGAGGTCAAAATTACCCATAATTATAGCGAGGCCTTTCCTGAGAATCGCCTTATCTTTGATTTTAAGGGAAACAATACAACGGAAGATAATGATAGCTCTCCTTCAATGTTCTTAGAAGGTGTAATTATTTTTGAACATAAAGATAACCCTAACATTCAAAAATGTGCTTTTATTTCTCAACCTTTGGGATTAATCCGCTTAGGTGACTATAATGAAACAACAAATAACTGTGAAGCTGTTCAAAATTAATAAAGAATGGTAACTAGCCATGAAAAATCGACTATTGATTAATATTATAAATATATTTAAACACCATAACTCACCGTTAGGTTTTACCCTCATTGAGTTATTGGTTGCTACGGTGATGAGTACCATTGTCATTGGCGGAGCCGGTTATGGTTTGGTTTCTATCCTAGAAGTCAATCAATCTGAGCAATCTAAAACCCAACGCCAACTTGAACTTAACCGCGCCATGGAATTTATTTCCGAGGAGGTGAAAATGTCTAGTAATGTTACGGCAAGTAGTAATAATTTAGTTTTAACTATACCAAGTTCTGCTTCTGCGGTTACTTACTCTACAGATAGTAGTTCTAGTGCTGGTTCAATTTGGCTAAATAATTTTATTGTCAACAGAAAAGAAGGTACTAATCCCAATGCTGTTTTAGTAGATGCTTTGGTAGTACCTTCTACTAGTGAAATTAATCCAATTAAGACTGCTTGCACCACAGCTTCTGCTACCTTTATTCCTAATGATATTACCACAGGTAAAGGTTTTTATGCTTGTATTTATAGCGATAATCGCCGAGTTGATTTATATATGTATGGTAAAACAGGATCAAAATCTGATGACTATGTGAAGGTGAAAACCACCGCTTTTGCCCGTGCTAAGTAGTTTTTTAAAAACCTGGTTTCTTGAACTGTTTAAGGGGATTTTTGCTTAATCAGGAGAAACCAGGTTTTTGGATCAGTCAATTATCTGTTTTCTCAAACTATGATTACAAAACCTCATACTAAAATCCTTCGTGTCGGAATGTATTTAGCTGAAGTTGACATTGAGCTGATTAAAACAGCTGATGAATGGTCTCCCTATTTATCCTTAGCTGATGCTGAAAAATTAGATCAAGTTCGGGCCGCTCTCTGTCAAGATGACCTTAAAACCGCTAGTCAATTTGCTCGTATTTATCATCTTACACCGATCGCCGTTTAATCCCCGTTAATAACACATAAAGGTTAAATCTAGGTTAAGATTTTGTTAAAATTTGGTTAAAGTTTGGGTAGGGTGCGTCAGACAAAACCATTATGACTAGAACAATTAACTTCAAAATCTGACGCACCCTACAGTTTAAGGCTCAGCACATAAAGGTTAAATTTAGGTTAAGGTTTTGGCGATCGCTCCTAGGGGTAAAAACCTTTTTTGCTTAATAATTGACGTTGAATAATTTTGGTTTCATTATTTATTTGTAGCAACTTAGTAGTAGCTTTGCCGATTTCGGTTAGTCCGATTATTTTACCATTTTCGACAGTAAAATGATCTGACCATTTATTCCTACGAGGATTAATTGACACTCTCACGACCGCGTTCTAAAATCACCTGTCGCAACGCGCAGGCGTTAGCCTGACCCTTCGCTATGCTCAGGAGGTAATTTTGACCGAGGTCGGAGATTCTTGTTTCACACCCTGCCAACTAGACGCGGAAACAGAAGTTTCCGCGTCCCCGTCGCATCGAGTCCACAAGCATTTTTTAATACGGGCTGTCCGACCGCATTTAATCTTATTTAATCTTTCAGTTTTTGTTTGATTGCAGCAATTTCAGCTAGCGTTTTACGCAAAAATTTAAGACAAAACTTATTTTAATTCTTTTTTGTTTGAGTGTCAAGATTGTCAAGAATATCGTCTGCTTTTCATCCCCTCCTTGTCCTACCTAAACTCTAACAAGTTTAGCTGTCCGAAGGAGGGGTATTCTCAGCAGTTCAGATAAGGCGAAAATTTCTCGTTAATTAGACAATATTCACATCTTCCTTTTGCTCTTTCAAATACTTGTTTTTTAATTGATATTGCTAAGGACATTTTTATTATTTGATTATTTTAGCTTTTAATAAAATTACCATATTTTCAAACTGTTCATAAATAGCTAGTTCGGCTTGTTCTTCTAAATTGAGGCTATTTTCTCTATTTTTTTCTAGTAATAAGGCTATTCTTGCTTGACTTTCTGGTGAAATTTTAAAATTTATTATTTCTTCATAACTAGGTTTTTGCCCTAAAAAATAAATAAATTCCTCATAAACTTGATTATATTTTGGCGAAGAAGAGGCTTTCTTTGCTATTATTTCTGTTAGTAATTCGGGCAGTTTATTTGACCACGGTTTTAAATTTTCGGCTAACTCTTCTGGTATTTCTATTGTTAGTTTTACCATTGTTTGTTTAGTTTTTATTTAATTAAATTATTTTCGATTATAACATAATTAAGTAAATAGATATAGCACTTGCCAAATTTATGAGGACTCTTTTCCCCCTCTCCCTTTGGGATGAGGGGGGTAGGGGGGTGAGGGGTTGTATCTCATTTAATCTGAAAATGCTATAAATATAATTAATGGTAAAATAATTGTCGAGTAGGCAATTGCGCCTCCTAATTTGAATTTTCCTCCATAATTGATCGCCGCAATTTCCCACCCTACCTAACATATTTAGGTTAAATTCAGGTTAAGCTTGGTGTCCGCTCACTAAGGGTGGCGCCTGGCGATCGCCTTAGTGAGAAAGTGTTAACATAAATGACAGTAGGTATTTTACTTATTGTCCAAAAAAATCTTTATAATCAAGCAATTGGGGTTTAATTAAGAGGACTTTTTTTATGATGCAATTACAATATAACCTTAAGGACTTATATGAAATAGATGATAATTTATGGTTAGAAGAAACTATTAAATTACTGAAAAATAGGGATTTTAATTTATTAGATTTAGATAATTTAATTGAGGAGTTAGAAAGTTTGAGCAGAAGAGATAAGTTAGCGATTAGAAGTTTATTAGAACAGATAATTAGACATCTTTTATTACTACAATATTGGGATAGTGAATTTGACCGCAATTCTAACCATTGGTCCGCCGAAATTATCGGTTTTCGTACTCAAGTAAATGACAGTATGACTGGCAATTTTCGCAATTATTTAACAGAAGATTTAGATAAAATTTATCGCAATGCTGCTAAATATGTTAGCAAAAAATCTGGTCTTAATATTTTCCCTGAACAATGTCCTTACACTTTAGAACAATTGTTAAATGAGGATTGGTTTCCTAGTAAATAGTGGACTGGGTAGGTACAAGACCTACCCCTACAATCTCGATGGTGGGCAATTGCGTCTCCTATTCGGTTTAATTAAGAGGACTCTTTTTATGATGCAATTACAATATAACCTTAAGGAATTGTATGAAATAGATGATTATCTTTGGTTACAGGAAACAGTTAATTTACTCAAAAGTAGAAAATTTAATTTATTAGATTTAGACAATTTGATTGAGGAGTTAGAATATTTGGGTAGTGAGAAAAAACATCAGGTTAGCAGTTTATTAGAACAGATAATTAGGCATCTTTTATTACTACAGTATTGGGATAGTGAATTTGACCGCAATTCTAACCATTGGAGCGCTGAAATTGTCGGTTTTCGTACTCAATTAAGAAATAGAATGACTAGCAATTTTCGCAATTATTTAACAGAAGAATTAGATAAAATTTATCGTGATGCTGCTAAATATGTTAGCAAAAAATCGGGTCTTAATGTTTTCCCTGAACAATGTCCTTACACTTTAGAACAATTGTTAGATGAGGATTGGTTCCCTAGTAAATAGTGGGCTGGGTAGGTACAAGACCTACCCCTACAATCTTGATGGTGGAATGGGTAGGTACAAGACCTACCCCTACAAATCACTTAAGTTAGTAGGGTGTGTTAGGAGCGTAACGCACCAAAATTCAACTTGGCTCATCGCGTAACGCACCAACACCGCCAGCAACTAACGTGAAGATACCATAATAAGGTTAAATTAAGGTTAAGGATTTATTAAATCATGGTTAAAACAAGGGGAAGCGATCGCCCTCTTGGCGCTGTGGGTGGTTCTGGCTAAAGTAGTGTTATGTTAAGATGGGGAGAAAAGATTAAAAAGTAGCCGCAATGTTGACAGAATATATAGTCGCCGCCATGAAACAAGCAACCTATCAGGTCTTAGAAGATCAGACCTATTATGGTGAAATTCCTAACTGTGAAGGGGTCTGGGCTAATCATTCAACCCTAGAAGGATGTCGAGAAGAATTGCAAAGTGTTTTGGAAGGGTGGATTCTTTTAGGATTGCAATTAGGGCATTCTTTACCTATTTTAGCTGGCATCGATCTTAATTTTCACCAAGAGGTTGCCTAATGCCTCCATTGAAACCAATTACAAGAAAAAAGTTAATTAGTTACTTGCAGAAAATCGGTTTTGAAGGTCCTTATTCCGGTGGTAAACATCAATACATGATCAAAAAAGACTTTAGATTAACTCTCCCCAATCCCCATGAACAAGATATCAGCCCAAGTTTATTGGCCAGAATTCTACGTCAAGCAAAAATTAGTAGAGAAGAATGGGAAAATCTTTAACTAATCAGATTTTGAACAATCAACTAGGATTGATGGATTTTTTAGGCCCACAAATAACTTAAGTTAGTAGGGTGTGTTAGGAGTGTAACGCACCCAAGCTAAATTGTTGGGTGTGTTAGCTCCGAGAGTACGGCACCAACACCGCCAGCAACTAACGTGACTATACCATAATAAAGTTAAATTAAGGTTAAGGATTGGTTAAATTATGGATAAAACCAAGGGAGGCGATCGCCCCCTTGGTGGAGTTAGTAGGGTGTGTTAGCTCCAAGCGTAACGCACCAACCTTCAACTTAGCTCCGAGAGTACGATACCAAGTAGCTTAGATTTAGACAATTAATTATCATTACCTACTTAATTTCTCAATTTTGCCTACAGCGAACCAGAATTCATCTAGTTTTGTATTCAAGCAAACAGATTTCTTGAGCATTCATCAGTGATAATGTCTCTATTTGATTTATCAACAGAGGTAGTTAGAGATGAACTATGGGACTAAAGATTCTGACTTGCTTGGTTTTACCTTACTTGAGCAATTAATCGTGCTGTTTTTGATTGGTCTTTTAGCCAGTTTAAGTGCCCCTAGTTTTTTGGGAATGTATCAAAGGGCAAAAATTAATAGTGCCGCTTCTACTCTACTGAGCGCCGTACAAGAAGTTCAACGTCAAGCGATCATGAAAAGTAAGAATTGTACTATTTTTTTACCCCTTACTAATACTAATAATCCGACTATTACCAGTGATTGTTTTGTCACCGGCGATCGCACTTTAAAAGATGTTAATTTAAGACATAATTACGCTTCTAAAAATAATCAAATAGTCTTTGATTATCGGGGGCGATCGAATGTCTTAGGAACCATGGTAATTGATAAAATAGCGGACAATATTAGTTATCAAAGGTGTTTAATTATTTCTAATTTTATTGGGATGAGTCGTTCAGGGGACTATAATCCCACTCAAAAAACAGGTTCAAGTGCTACTTATTGTAAGACAATTAACAGTTAACAATAAATAATTAGGGTTTGCTGAATAAATGGCTGGTGAGGGCAAGTTGATAGTTGATAGTTGATAGTTGATAGTTTGACAGGGTCTTTTGACGAGCAAAATCTTGATTAATCCCCGTAAATGTAAGGTTTTTTACTATTATTTGTTGAAATTCTTGCACTTAATCCAAGTCCAACCAACTTGAAAGTCTTGATCTACATAGCTGTCAGCTTTTTTCCGTAAACCCTAATTAACAACGAATAATAAATTATTCATTGTTAACTACTTCTTACTTTTTACTTCTTACTTTTTACTTCTTACTTCTATTTGGGCGGGGGAAAGTAGAAGCAGAAGGGAAATATTTAACCGGTTCATTTTTCATCGCATAACTCATGAAAGAGCGCCAAATGGGAGCAGCATAACCACCACCGGTAACACCACCACCTAAAGTGCGATTGTCGTCTTGGCCAAGCCAAACCGCTGTGGACAACTGGGGAGTATAACCCACAAACCAAACATCTTTTTCCGAGGAAGTCGTACCCGTTTTACCTGCGGCGGGACGGCCAATGTTGGCGGCTGCACCAGTACCACCATTGATGACACCCTGCAAAACATTGGTGAGAGCGGCACTAGACCATTGATCTAAAATAAGTTTCGGGGGTTGGGTATTATCTAAAAGAATATTGCCCTCACTGTCTGTCACCCTGATCATTACAGTAGGGTCAGAATGCCAACCCATATTGGCAAAAGTAGCATATGCCCCCGCCATTTCCAAAGGAGTCACACCAATGGGACCTAAAGGTAAGGAAACCACTGGTTCTAAGGGACTTTTAATCCCTAAACGGCGACAAACATCAATCACGTTGTTAAGGCCAACCTTTCGGCCGACAATAACAGCGGGAACATTGGCGGAATTTGCCAGTGCTGTTCTAATCGACATGGGACCCGAATAACCACCACCGTAATTTTTCGGGGTATAGTAACTACCACCTTCGCGGAAACGCACTGGACCATCATTAATGACCGAATCGGGGGTATATTTCCCACTAGCAAAAGCGGTGTAATAAACAAAAGGTTTAAAAGATGAACCGGGTTGGCGACGGGATTGAATGGCGCGGTTAAATTGGCTTTTTTCGTAGTTCGTACCACCAACTAAAGCCTTGACGAAATGGGTGCGGGGATCAACAGCCGCTAAAGCCACTTCACCGGAGCGACGGCCACTTCCCCTAACTCGACGGTGGGCTCTGCGGACTATTTCTTCAGCTTGGGTTTGGAAATAGTAATCTACCGTAGTTTGAATGCGCATTCCCCCCTTAATCACGGTATCCTTGCCGAAACGCTCATTTAACTCCGCTAAAACAGCATCAGTAATATAGGGGAGTTTGCTAGTGGACCAAGCTGTCGGTTTGCCCACTTTTAACGGAGCTGCAGCCGCATTTTTCGCTTCCTCGGGGGTAATCCAATTTAATTGCGCCATGCGGTCCAAAACTTGTTTTTGGCGGACTTTGGTGGATTCATAATTGATAAAAGGGCTGTATCGTTCTGGAGCTTGAATTAAACCAGCCATGGCCGCTGCTTCTGGTAAAGTTAACTCCGAAGCTGATTTATTAAAATAACTTTGGGCGGCTGTTTCCACACCGTAATTATTATGACCCCAATAGATATTATTGAGATACATTTCTAAAATTTCGTTTTTCTCAAAAACCTGCTCAATTCTGACCGCTAAAACCGCTTCTGAAATTTTACGGGTAAAAGTGCGATCGGTGGATAAAAAGAGGTTTTTCACCAACTGCATCGTAATCGTGGAAGCACCTTCGACTACTGCTCCTTTTTGCCAGTTAACTACGACAGCACGACCAATACTATAGCCATTAATACCATTATGATCATAAAAATTACTGTCTTCGATCGCCATCACAGCGCGTTTTAAATTCGGCGCAATCTTGTCTAGTGGCACAACATCGCGATGTTCTTCCCCATGAATTTGAGCGAGGGGAAGACCCTTAATATCATAGACGTAACTAGTTTCGGTGGGCACATAATTGCTTAAAAGACGGACATCGGGTAAATTGCGGAAACTAATGGCTAAACCAACCAATCCCCCCGCCACCACGGAACTTGCTAACATACTTAAACCGAGAATCGTGCCCCCTGCTACTTGACCAACTCCACCACAAAATTCGGCTAAAGATGATTTCTTTCGTTCTTTTTTTTGTTGAATGGTACTAGATGACACTGTAATATTAATTCCTTACTAAAAGAGTACAAAATATTGAAAAGATAGATTTTGAATAGATTATTCTTGATCCCCCACTGTTATTAAATTTTTACGAATCATAAAATTTTTCTCATAAACACTAAAGATAATTAATTAATTGTAAATGAGTTTAGTATATTTTTTAGATGATCAGGGATTTTGAGAGCTTAATTTGAGGAGGAAATTTTCCCAGACACTTGCAGACAAGTCAAGGGTAAGTGACAATAGAGAATCTATGACCATTGTAAATCATCATAATTATTTTTTTACAAAAAAGCCTACCATGTCGAACCACCATAATCTTAATTGGCTACAGCGAGGAACAGCGGACATTTTTCCCCATCAACCTGACTCCGAAAATAGCTTAGAAAACTTACCTTTATTTTTAGCACAAAGCGATCGCCCTTTACGGGTGAAATTAGGTATTGATCCCACTGGAACAGATATTCATTTAGGACATTCCATCCCCTTTCGAAAATTACGAGCATTTCAAGATGCGGGTCATACTGCCGTAGTAATCATTGGTGATTTTACCGCCCAAATTGGTGATCCCACCGGAAAATCCGAAGTTAGAAGCCAACTAACTCCCGAACAAGTCAAGCAAAATGCGCAAACCTACCTAGAACAATTACGCCCGATTTTAGATTTTCAGACCAAAGGAAGGTTAGAAATTCGCTATAACTCGGAATGGTTATCTAAACTGGATTTAGGCGAAATTTTGCGTCTGTTGGGTACAATGACAGTAGGGCAAATGTTAGCAAAAGAAGGTTTTTCTGAGCGTTATCATCAGGAAAATCCCATTTATCTCCACGAATTCCTCTATCCTTTAATGCAAGGTTATGATTCCGTGGCTGTTGAAGCTGATGTCGAGTTAGGAGGCACTGACCAAAAATTTAACATGGCCGTTGGACGAGATTTGCAACGTCATTTTGGCAAAAAACCCCAGTTTGGTTTACTGTTACCCATTTTATTAGGTACAGATGGTATCCAAAAAATGTCGAAATCTTTAGGAAATTATGTAGGATTAAGGGAAGATGCGCTTTCTATGTATTCTAAACTCGAAAAAACCCCCGATTCCCTGATTAATGACTACTTTGAATTACTAACTAATTTAAACCTTGAGGAGTTACCCGAAAACCCCAGAGATAAGCAAAAATTACTCGCTTTGGAAGTTGTTTCGCAATTCCATGGTAAGGAATCCGCTTTAAATGCTCAACAAGCAGCCCTCACTTTGGTTGCAGGTCAAACTACCAACGCCGAATCGGTGCCCGAATTTTCCTTAACTGGAATTAATTTCCCCGCTAAGTTATTCTATCTCCTCAGTGCCACTGGTTTATGTCAAAGTAGTGGCGAAGGTCGTCGCCAAATTCAAGGTGGTGCAGTGCGTTTAGATGGCGATCGCCTCAATGACGTTGACCAAATTTTTGATACCACTGAATCCCTCTCTGGTAAAGTGTTACAAGTTGGCAAGAAAAAATTTATCCGTTTAACAGTTAATAGTTAATAATTAACAGTTGGTAGTTAACAGTTATTCTTAATTATCTCTTACCTAAAAACCTATTACCTAAGTATCTAAGCAAAATTAATTGTGAAAAAGAAAGAAGGTTTATTGTTGTGCCTATCGAGCTGGTAGCGCTAAAGCGCAACAATGAACTTTTACATTTACATAATTAATTTTGACCTATTACCTATTACCTATTACCTATTACCTATTACCTATTACCTATTACCTATTACCTATTACCTATTACCTATTACCTATTACCTATTACCTATTACCTATTACCTATTACCTATTACCTATTACCCCATGAATATCATCATTCCCCTAGATGTTTCGACCCTTGAGGAAGCGATCGCCCTCCTTGACTTACTCCCCGATGTACTGTGGTGGAAAGTGGGCCTCCAATTATTCGTTAGTTGTGGTCCTCAAATCCTCGAAATTCTCAAAGACAGAGGAAAAAGGATTTTCCTTGACCTGAAATTCCATGACATTCCCAATACCGTCATGGGTGCTTGCCTTTCTGCTCAAAAATACGAAGTTGACTTGCTGACCGTTCATGCGACAGCAGGGAAAAAAGCCTTACAAATGGCAAAAAATGCGATGTTAGAAAAGGGAAGTAAAACGAAAATCATTGCAATTACAGTGTTAACCAGTTTAAATGGAAGGGAATTAGCGTTTGACTTGAAAATACCCTTAGAATTGCCCGAATATGCCTTACAAATGGCAATTTTAGCCCAAGAATCCGGTTTAGATGGAGTAGTTTGCTCTCCCCAAGAAGTCGCTCAATTGCGTCAAATTTGCGGTGCTGATTTTACCATCGTTACCCCCGGAGTCAGACCAACTTGGGCCGAAAAAGGCGATCAACAACGGGTGATGACTCCTTTCCAAGCAATTAAAGCGGGTGCAGATTATATAGTCATTGGTCGTCCGATTACCGGAGCAAATTCTCCTGTTGAAGCTTGGGGTAAAATTTGCGCCGAATTAAATAATAATTCATAATCACAGATAGGGTCAGAAATCCGATGTCTTCAAGACGGGGAATTTCTGAGTATTATTTTTAGCTTAATAAGGAGAAAATAGATGACTTTAACTAAAGTTAAAACTCTCTATGATACGGATTTTAATTTATGGATAGATGAAACAGTTAAACAATTAAAATTAGGTCATTTAGATGAGTTAGATATTGAAAATTTAATTGAAGAGGTAGAATCCTTGGGAAGAAGTGATAAAAGAGAATTAGAAAATCGGTTAATTACCTTATTTGAACACGCTTTAAAACGTCGTTATGTTGGACTTCCTGATTGTTATAGTGGATGGGAAGTTACACTAAATCGGACTCAATATCAATTAAATAGAATTCTAAAAGATTCACCGAGTTTAAAGAATTTCTTAGTTAATATTTTCGATGATTGTTATCAACAAGCTTACCAAATTATGTCCAAAGAATATCATATAATTTTCCCTAAAGTTAATCCATTTTCTGTTAAGATAGATGACCTATTAACTAAGGAATTTTGGCAAGAATAATTCCTAATTTATCTTATCATGTTTAAATTTATTCCCTTGATCATCGCCGGCTGGCTATCTATGAGCATTTCTTCAGTTAGTCAGCCTTCAAAATCAAGTTGTCCCCAAGACCTAGAAAGTTTAACAACTCTATTAATTCCCCAACTTCCTAGTTATGCTAATCGAGTGATACAATCTGCGCGTAAATTAAATAGAAATAACGATATTTATAGCTATATAATTATCGCTGGCAAACCTGATTTTATGCCTTTAAATTTAACCAATCAAGAGTATCAACCCCTTTTCTCTGAAGCTTCACAGCAGTTATTTTTTACTACTTTAGAACGTAAATATATTAATAATAAACCCGTCGAAACTCAAAATTTTCACTGGATATTTTTAACATATACTAAAAATGGTTGGCGATTAGTGCATGCTTTCTCGCGTTTTGGTTCAACCAATCCTAACAGTCTCCCTTCTCCTCCCCAAAATACCACCAATAGTATTATTGGCGAAGCAATGCGTTTATGGTTACGAGATTGTGAACAATATAGGTAATAGGTAATAAATAGGGTTTGCTGAATAAATGGCGGGTGAGGGCGAGTTGATAGTTGATAGTTGATAGTTGATAGTTTGACCGGGTCTTTTGACGAGCAAAAATCTTGATTAATCCCCGTAAATGTAAGGTTTTTTACTATTATTTGTTGCAATCCTTGCACTTAATTCAAGTCCCAGCAACTTGAAAGTATTGATCTACCTAGCTGTCAGCTTTTTTCCGTAAACCCTAAATAGGTAATAGGTAATAGGTAATAGGTAATAGGTAATAGGTAATAGGTAATAGGTAATAGGTAATAGGTAATAACTATCAACTATCAACTATCAACTATCAACTGTCAACTGTCAACTATCAACTACATTAATATTTATTAAGATTGAGGCCTGCTTCATTAGCCATAGCTTGTAAGCCTTTCTTTTCAATGGTTTTGATCGCTTTAGTCGAAAGCAGTAATCTTACCCAACGTTTACCTTCAGGCCACCAAAGACGTTTTGATTGTAAGTTAGCATTTTGTAATCTTTTAGTGCGACGGTGGGAGTGGGATACTGCAAAAGCGTTATTGGCTTTTTTACCGGTGAGTTCACATTTACGAGACATGATTTATCCTCCGAATTAGGGTTAATTTAGTGCAATTTTTAATTATACCCAATAAATGAGCTTGGCTAAAAATAAAATTAGGATTAAGAGGAAAAATAGCAAACATAATTAGAAACTTAAAATCTAATCATCTTAACTTCTCCAAATAATCCTATTCATTCCGATAATCTTACTCATCCTAATTAGCAGGGTGTTTTCATTCTAAATTTTTTATTTTGAACAAGGAACATTAAACAGTGAATAAGCAATCTTTTTTGATAATTTATAGCCACAAATTGAGAATTTTCTGACTTTTAATTATGATGGCAAATCCGAGAGTGAAAAATCCCCCCAATCCCCCAATACCCTAAGTCCCCAACGTTTTCACATCTGAGAATGAAAATGTCCTGTCCTAATTAGGGTTTGTAAGTGGAATTGACGTGCAGTTCTTTTAACTGTTTTTTATCCACTTGTGAGGGAGCATCTGTTAATAAACAACTTGCTTGTTGGGTCTTGGGAAAGGCAATTACATCGCGAATTGACTCTTCTCCTGTTAATAACATTACCAGACGATCTAAACCGTAGGCAATACCTCCATGGGGAGGTGTTCCATATTCAAATGCTTCGAGAAGAAAGCCAAATTTATTGTTAGCTTCTTCGGTAGATAAACCGATGGCTGCAAACACTTTTTCTTGAATTTCTCGCTGATAAATTCTTAAACTTCCACCGCCAACTTCTAAACCATTGTAAACTAAATCGTAAGCTTGAGCTCGCGCATTTGCTAGGTCTTCTAAATCCTCGGAATAGGGAGCTGTAAAGGGATGGTGCAGTGCTTCTAAACGTTTTTCATCGCCATTCCATTCAAACATGGGAAACTCGGTTACCCACACTAGATTAATCTTATTTTCATCAATTAATCCTAATTGTTTTCCTACTACTTGACGCAAACGATCTAAGGACTTATTAACTGTGTCTTTATCCCCCGCTCCAAATAATAATAAATCCCCTGCTTTGGCGTTAGTTTTTGTTAGTAATTCCTGTTTTTGTTCTTCGCTTAAATTATCTTTGATCGCCCCAATTGTATCAATTTCTCCGTTTTCCCTAACTCGAATATACGCGATTCCTTTTGCTCCCGCAGCGCAGGCTTCATTGAATAAGTCACCACTTGGTTTGATCCTGACATTGGAGATAGTTTCGTTACCGTTTGGTATGGGTAAAACTTTGACAATTCCTCCCGAAGAAATCGCACTGGAAAATACTTTGAATCCGGAATTTTTCATGATGTCCGACACTTCCACTAATTCTAAACCGAAACGGGTGTCTGGGCGATCGGTTCCATAGCGGTCCATGGATTCAGCATAAGTTATTCTGGGGAAAGGTCTCGCAATCTCAATGTTTTTAACCTTTTTGAAGATTTGACAGGTTAATCTCTCGTTTAAGTCGAGGATTTCATCTAGGGACATGAAGCTCATTTCCATGTCAAGTTGCGTAAATTCCGGTTGTCTGTCGGCTCTTAAGTCTTCGTCCCGGAAGCAGCGGGCAATTTGGTAGTATCGGTCAAAACCTGATACCATTAACAACTGCTTGAATAATTGGGGCGACTGCGGTAGGGCGTACCATTCGCCGGGGTTGACTCGCGAAGGTACTAAATAATCCCGCGCTCCTTCGGGGGTGGAACGGGTTAAGATGGGAGTTTCAATTTCCAGGAAGTGTTCCTGTTCTTCTAAAAAGTTACGGATGGTTTTGACAACTTGATGACGCAATTGTAAATTTTTGCTCATCCGCTCCCGTCGGAGGTCTAAATAACGGTATTTTAAGCGTAGGTCTTCTCTGACATTTTCTTGATCAGCCGATGAAACCTGAAAGGGGAGTTGTTTATTGACACTATTTAAAATCGAAATTTCGGTGGCGTAAATTTCGATTTCTCCCGTCGCAATTTTTGCGTTGAGAGATTCTTCTGGACGCTGACTAATAGTGCCAACAATTTGCACCACATATTCATTGCGGAGGCTTTCCGCGTCAGAATAGGATTCGGGGGTGCGTTGAGGATCACTTACAATTTGTACAGTGCCGGTGCGATCGCGTAAATCAATGAAGATTACACCACCATGGTCGCGACGACGGTCAACCCAACCACAAATGCTCACAGTTTGGCCGATATGTTCACGGCGCAATTCGCCACAATAATGAGTTCGCATAATGAATCAATGATACTTGCTAAAATACAGCGTCTTTAAGATTAACACCAAACATGACAATTTTACGATCACATTAAGGGGCGTTGTTCGTTTTTTTTAGGAAAAAAAATCATTATGAGCAAGAATCACATCCATAGTTTAAGATTAAACTGACGTTTTTTAAATGTTAAATAAGGACGATTAATAATGTTATATTTTAAAACTGAGAGACCATCTTTAAACTTGATCTTTACTCAGAATTGAGAGAAGATTAAAGATAAATATATTTATTTGTTAATATTACTTTAAATTTAGTTTTTTTAATTAAGGGAAATAACCGTGCGCATACCGCTTGATTATTACAGAATAATAGGAGTGCCAATTCAGTCAACTTCTCGACAGATAACCCAAGCATATCAAGATCGTCGCTTGCAAATGCCGAGACGCGAATATAGCGATCTCGCTATTACTGCGCGGCAGCAATTGTTAGATCAAGCTTATACTGAACTTTCAGATCCAGAAAAACGCAGTCAATATAATACCCAATTTCTCAAAAATTATGACATAAAAACTGTCGATCACGAAAATTCAGCCCCAGAACCATCCTCATCTTTATCTGATCCTAATCCTTGGTTAGAAATTAGTCAAGATCAATTTTTAGGCGCACTTTTGATTCTGCAAGAATTAGGCGAATATGAGTTAGTTTTAAGATTAGGAGATTCCTATTTAATTGAGGAAACTAATCAAAAAATAGAGGCCACAAATGATGCCAAAACTATTAGAAACGATCTAATTCTTACCATTGCTTTAGGATGTTTAGAATTAGGTAGGGAACAATGGCAACAAAGGGAATATGAAAACGCAGTTGCTTCGGGAAAAGCTGGACAGGAATTATTATTAAGAGAAGGATTATTTCCTAGTATTCAAGGGGAAATTCAAGCGGATTTATATAAATTACGACCCTATCGAGTTTTAGAATTATTAGCAACTCATGATCAGAATATCACTAATAGACGAAAAGGGATTAGATTACTACAAGAAATGCTCCAAGAAAGGGGCGGAATCGAAGGATTAGGTGATGATAAATCGGGGTTAACTATCGATGATTTTCTGCGTTTTATCCAACAATTACGCAGTTATTTAACCGTAGCAGAACAACAAGAAATCTTTGAATTTGAAGCGAAAAGACCTTCTGCTGTTGCTACTTATTTAGCTGTTTATGCACTTTTAGCAAGGGGTTTTGCTGACAAAAAACCGGAGTTAATTTTAAGGGCTAAAAAATTATTATTAATCTTAGCTAAAAAACAGGATGTTCATTTAGAACAATCAATTTGTAGCCTACTTTTAGGACAAACAGAAGAAGCAGGCCAAGTTTTAGAATTAAGCCAAGAATACGAATCAATTGCTTTTATTCGGGAAAATTCCCTCGGAGATTCTGATTTATTACATGGTTTATGTTTATATACAGAAAGATGGTTACAAAACGAAGTTTTTTTACATTTTCAAGACTTAATTAATCGGGAAGTTTCCTTAACGGAATATTTTGCTGCTCCTCAAGTTCAAACATATTTAGAGCAATTACTTGGAGAAGAAAATCCCGAATCAATCTCAAGAAAAACCACTCCAACTCCCTTAAATCTTCCCCAAACTCCTATTATTAATCCTCCTAAATCTTCTTCGGATATAGTAGTCCAAAAACCGGTAAATTCTGCGACAAATCAGGAGGAAAAAAGACCAGCAAACTTAGCCAGAATACAACCTAATCAACTCAAAAAAATCTTAATTTGGTTACTTTCTAAACTTCCTTCTGCTGCTAAATCTCCTCGTAAAAAATCGAGAGTAAAACAAGAGAATTATCCTAAAAGAAAAACCAAAAAATTACTAAAAAATAAGCCGCAAATTCCTTTAATTGTGATACCTTTAGTTGTAATTATTGCTGCTTTTTCTCTTGGTTATATCTTATTTAAAAATAGCAATAAATCCCCAGAAATAGTCGCAGATATGGATAGTTTAGCCATTAACTTGACTAAACCTCCTGTTCCAATTCCTGCTCCGGAAACTGAGATTAGTTTACCCTCCGGACAACTGGATGAAAATACAGCCAAAGAAATTATCCAAGCTTGGTTAGATGCAAAAGCCAAAGCTTTTGGTAAAGATTATCAAATTGATAGTTTAAAGGCAATTTTAACCGACCCCATTTTATCTGTTCAACTTAAAAGAGCAACTTCCATTAAAAATAGTCAAGCTTATTTTGAATATGAACATCAAGTTCTGATTAAAAAAGTGGAAATTAATCAGCAAAAACCTGAACAGGGAATCATAGAAGCAGACATCGTAGAAAATGCTAAATATTACCAAGGAGAAAAACTCATGGAAAACAAATCCTATAACTCTAATTTAGTTGTTAGTTATGACTTAATTCTGGTTAATGAAACCTGGTTAATTAAGGACTTAAAAATTATTAAATAATAATTATTGGTTTTTATGGCTATGCAGAAATCCGATTTTTAAGCAAAAATTAAAGATCAAAACCTAACAAACTGCCAAAAATCGGATTTCTTTTGTTATGGTTGTTTAATATTTTTTTCCCTCGCTAAAATTACCTGAAAAGTCCTTTCTATCGCTTCTAAATCCACAGAAATAGCATCAATTCCCCAATCAATTAAATAATTAATTAATTCGGGATATTCCGCCGGTGCTTGTCCACAAATACAAGTATAAATCCCACCTTCCTTAGCAACCTTAATTAACTGCTGAAGTGCTGATAATACAGCAGGATTAATCGCAGTTAAACTAGAAATTTTAAAACTTTTTTCCCGTTCTATTCCTAACAGTAATTGGGTTAAATCATTCGTTCCAATTGCAATACCTTGAACCCCATTTTTCATATATTCAGGTAACAAAAAAATCACCGAAGGTACTTCGGCCATAATTAATAATTTAAAGGACTTATACCTATTTAAACCGATTTTATTTACTAAATTTCGACAGAAAATAAACTCATCTACACTACGCACAAAAGGTAAAATTAAATTAACATTAGTATAACCAAAAGATTGAACCCTCGCTAACATTTCTAACTCCAAATTAAACAAGGAATCTTCAGATAAATAACTCAAAGTTCCTCTTTCAGAAGATAAAGGATTAATCTCAGTTAAATTATTGAAATTTAACCAATCTAAAGAACGATAAAAAATTGGTTTAGGAGCAAAACTTTTTGCAAATTTACTAATTAAATTAACCCATTTGTTAACTAAAATTAGCTTATTTTCCTCCTCTAACCACTCTTTTAAACTCAGGGAAGACTCAGAAATTAAACCAAGTAAAATAAAATCACCACGGATTAAACCAACACCATCAATAGGTAAATTTACTGCTCGATCTATTAAGGAACTTTCACTCAAATTCACTAATAATTTAGTCCTAATTTCTGTCTCAAAATTAACCAAATTATTCGCATTTTTAGAAATAATATCACTCAACAAAATTACTTCATTTTCTAACCCTTGAACATCCGCATAAATATTACCAGTATTACCATCAATAACAATGGATTCCCCCGTTTTTAACAACTTCGTCGCATTTTTTGCCCCCACAATGGCTGGAATCCCCAATTCCCTGGCCATAATCGCTACATGGCTAGTAATTCCACCTTCTTCGGTGATAATTCCCGCAGCTTTTTTGAGCAAAGGTAGCCAATCGGGAGTCACATTTTTAGTTACTAAAATTTTGCCCATTTCAATGGGTTGAAAATGATAATTATACCCAGAAATTACTTGAACACTAGCATATTTTTTGCCGTTTGAGGCCGCAATTCCCTTTAAAATAGGTTCAGGTTTTGCTAATTTTTGATAATTACTTTTTGGTTTATTATTAACCTTAATTACCCTATTAATCATAAGTTTATGATTGCAAATAACCCATTCAAAACCATCATAATTTTGGGTTTTATTAAAAAAATCTTGACTTAAATCAATTAATTCTTTTAAAACATAATTATTTAAACAATATTTATTTTGTTCAGTTTCAGATACTATTTTAAATTTTAAATTAAGGGGATAATAAACACTTTTTTTACCCAATTCTTGTTTAAGAATATCACCTGATTGACCATCTATTTCGTATAAATCTGCTAACACTTCTCCCCTGAAAATACCATAACTTAAACCATAACTTGCTTTAATATTGATTATATTTTCGTTAATATGCACAAAACCGGAAGCAAAATAATCTTTAATTGATTGAACGATAATACTAAATTGAATATCCTCAAATTTAAGCCCTATTTTTTGGCAATAAAATAATATTTTAGCTGTGAATAAATTGCCACAAAGTTGTTTTATTCCCGTGATTATATTGGCTGAATTAATAATAACAAACTCACCATCTAACAAACTACTTAAATTATGAATATGTTTATTACTTTCTATAAAAGAATAACGACAAATGACAAATTTACTATTTAATTTAGCAATTTCTTTAGTTAAACTTAATCCCAAATCATCAGGTAAATTGTAGTTAATAACTTCTTGGTATTTTTGTTGAGAAAGATATTGCAACGTTTGATAATTATCAACATCCAAACCCTCAAAATTACGCTCAAAATTAGACAAAAAATCCCTCGTAATTAAACTATTAACCACCAAACCATTAACCACCGGATAATTATTTTGTTGTAAATAACTTAAATTAAAAACTGGATCACCAACTATTAGATAATCTGATTCTTCAATTTCATTTAACCATATAATTTTATTCACCTGTTTCTATTAAGATTTTTTGTCATTTAAGACACTTAAATAATCAATTGCAGCCTCTAATTTTGAATCGTAACTATCAGCAAATTGCTGAAACCAAAACCCTTCATCGGAATAAGGATCTAATTTTTTTAACCAGATTTCTGCTTGTTTTACTAAAGCTTTTCTCCGTCTTTGTTTATTTAATTCTTCCTCTTTGATTGCTTCAATATTTGAGGGTTTATTAACCTCTGTTTGCGCTTTTTTCTGTTGAAAATTAGCTTGAATTTCAGTTAAATTAGAATCAGATAACTTAGTAGTTTGTTTCTCTTTTTTTTGCTCCACAAATTTAGCTTGCACATCCGCAAAAACTGCCTCTAAATTCTGATTTTGGCCTTGACATTTTTCCTTATTTGTGCTAGGTTTTCCCTGGGTAAAATTAGACTTAATATCCTCAAATAAGTCCTCATTTTGCTTATTTTCTTGAGATTTTCTTTGAGTGAAATTTTGCTTAATATCCTCAAATAAATCATTACTATTCGATTTTTTTTCGGTTTTATTTTCTTGAAAATTACTCATAAAATCACCTAAAAACTCGTCTATTTTATCCCTCGATTTAGGAGTATTTATCTCCTTTTTTTTCTCACATTGATCTTGAATTTCCGTCAAAAATTTATCAATTTCTTCCATAATATTTAGCCTCCTAAACATTATTTAAAAATCCAATTTTTCAAATAGAGTTAAAAGAAATTAACTTGATAAAAATCCGATTTTGACTAAAAATCGGATTTTTGAATTAATTAGGGTTTACGGAAAAAAGCTGAAAGCTATGTAGATCAAGACTTTAAAGTTGGTTGGACTTGAATTAAGTGCAAGGATTTCAACAAATAATAGTAAAAAACCTTACATTTACTGGGATTAATCAAGATTTTTGCTCGTCAAAAGACGCGGTCAAATTATCAACTATCAACTATCAACTATCAACTATCAACTATCAACTATCAACTCGCCCTCACCAGCCCTTTATTCAGCAAACCCTAATTAAGCCGCCTCGATCGCCTGTGTTAAAGGTTGCCAACGGAAATAACGTTCTCCACCCATTTCTAATACTACCTTAATCCGGGGTTCTTCCTTGGGTAAATTAATTAAATATTCCACCTCTTGACGAGATAAAATAAAACCCTCAATAATCCATAAAACCAACCCTTTAGAATTAGCAGGTAAATTATCTAATTGATAACCAGCAATGGGAGGAACAAAATAAACTGGACCGACCATGGCTTCATTACCAATAGTTTTCTTGCCTAAATGAGCAGGTCTAACACCGTGAACCCCCGTCAAATAAGCAGCTACATCACCTAAACCCCTTGCAGTAAGATTAAAAGTAGTGTAACCATTAGTCCGCAAACGTCGCTGATAACGCCCCTCAAAACCACCCTCCAAAGGAGCATAGACAGCCAAAGCTCCTGACTTTTCTAATTCGCGAATAAACGATTTTCCAGTAGTAAATAATGGCATTAGTTCCTAACTTTTTTCTCAAAATGGATCTACAATTATCTTAATATTTTTAGCCTAATTTTGCTTATTTTTTTACTAAATATTACCATAATTGATCGTTAGGCCGCAAATTCCTCCTCCCAATGGAGATCGCCTCTTCAATTTCCTTTCCTGCTTTGAAAATATCAGCAAAATACTGGACTTGATCTTCTTGCCCTAATTCAAAGTAAAATTTGCTATTTTTGAAACCTTTGCCTAATATGAGTTTAAATATCATTTTCCTAATACTTAAAAAGTAGGTTTTAAATATTAGGAAATATGCTCCCCTCTCCCTTTGGGATGAGGGGTTGGGGGTGAGGGTCTTCAACTTTTGCTCTCGACTTTGAAACACCCTGCTTTCTTCATTTTTTGTTTTTAGAGACTTTCGCAAGAGGTCTATTAGACATCTTGCGAAACTAAGAATAAAATCAATTTTCCTACAGAAAGCGTCAATTTCTTTACCTATTACCTATTACCTATTACCTGACTTCGGCAAGAAGTCTAATATTCCTTAGTATAGTAATTCCCAATAAAAATTAAACAAAAGTTTTTAGTTTGTTGTTGGACTTTAGTCCTAAAAAGCGCTAAAGCGCAACTACGAACCTATTTTTCAACTGTTTTAATCTTAATTGGAATTACTATAAAATCAGCCACTAAAATTCCACGGAGCATCGAACATAACATCAAAAAAGTTTTTTAAAAAAAACTTGCGTAAAGTGATCCTAATGGTTTATAGTGGACAATTGTGACCAAACGGTAGCTGTCAACCTCGGGAATAGTAAAAAATTACTCAACCCAGAAAGCCTCTAGCGGGGTAAAAAAAGACAGCCGCAAAGATAGCTAATTTTTACACAAGATTAGCGTTAACCCGCATGGTAACAAATCATGTAACGGCTTTAGCCATTACCTCTGATAAACGGTTTCCTAAAGATACTGAAGGTATAAACCTTTAAGTCCGAAGGGCAAAAAACCACGCAAAACCAAATTATCTACAGATATTAATTTATTCGTTGTACTGGTTTTGTAAACTGGATGACATCTTAGCTAAATAAGAACAATCCACCAATTAAACGCGGACAAACTTACAGGATCTGTTGGTTTGTTCAGTTTTAAACTGTTGTCTAGCAAAAAGAGAGGCTAACTGTGTCCGTCGGTATTCTCGGCACTAAATTAGGCATGACTCAGATTTTTGACCCCGAAACAGGTAATTCTATCCCTGTTACTGTCATCCAAGCTGGGCCATGTATCGTAACCCAAATCAAAACCCAAAAAACGGAAGGATATAACTCCATCCAAGTTGGGTATAAAGAAGTTACAGAAAAAAAACTCAATCGACCTAAATTAGGTCACTTGAAAAAATCAGGCGCACAACCCCTTCGTCATCTCAAAGAATATCGTCTTGACGATATAAGCAGTTTTGAATTAGGTCAAGCAATCACAGCAGATATATTCAATTCCGGCGCATTGGTTGATGTAACCGGTGTGACCATGGGACGTGGTTTTTCTGGCTATCAAAAACGCCATCATTTTGCCCGAGGCTTAATGTCTCACGGTTCAAAAAGCCATCGTATTCCTGGTTCCATCGGTGCAGGAACAACCCCCGGGCGTGTCTATCCTGGTAAAAAAATGGCTGGCCGTTATGGCGCTACTCCTGTCACCATCAAAAAGTTAACCGTAGTAAGGGTTGACACTGAAAAAAATCTCATTTTGGTTAAAGGAGCAGTACCTGGTAAACCAGGCAACGTTTTGAGTATTACTCCTGCCAAAAAAGTAGGTAAATAAGCAACCTGAAAAAGCAGGCATCTAGCCAGCACTATAAAAAATATCAATAGATAACGGAAGTTTATCGAAAATGGTTAACTGTGCAGTAAAAAATTGGCAAGGGGAACAAACAGGCGAAGCCACCCTTGAATTAAAAGTAGCCAAAGAAGGAAGCGCCAAGTCGATCGTCCATAGAGCTTTAGTTAGACAACTGACCAACTCCCGTCAGGGAACAGTCTCGACTAAAACTAGAGCCGAAGTTCGAGGCGGTGGCCGTAAACCTTGGCGACAAAAAGGAACAGGTAGAGCGAGAGCTGGATCCATTCGTTCTCCCCTTTGGCGTGGTGGTGGTGTGATCTTTGGACCAAAACCTAAAGATTATAACCTCAAAATGAATCGCAAAGAAAGAAGACTCGCCCTCAGAACCGCTTTAATTAGTCGTTCTGAAGATATCGTTGTAGTTGAAAACTTTGCCGGACAATTGGAACGACCCAAAACTAAAGACATGATTAGTGCTTTAGGGCGTTGGGGAGTGGGAGATCAGAAAGTTTTATTGATTGTATCAGAAATGAATGACAACGTAGAACTCTCAGTCAGAAACATCCCGACTCTTAAGTTAATTAAGGCTGACGGTTTAAATGTCTTTGACATCCTTCATGCCAATAAAATAGTCGTCACTCAAGAAGCACTAGGGAAAATTCAGGAGGTTTACGGTGAGTAGAACTAACCTTCGTGATTTGGCCGATTTAATTAAACAACCGATTATTACCGAAAAAGCCACTCGACTTTTAGAAGATAATCAATATGTTTTTGATGTCGTACCCAAAGCCACTAAACCAGAAATTAAGGCCGCCATTGAAAGTTTATTCGATGTCAAAGTAACCAGCGTTAATACCATTCGTCCACCGAAGAAAAAACGCCGTGTTGGTCGCTTTCTGGGCTTTAAACCCCTCTATAAAAGAGCCATCGTTACCTTGAAAGAAGGCAATACCATCGCCTTGTTCCCAGAAGTGTAGTAATTAGGAAATAAACTTAAAATTATGGGTATTCGTTCCTATCGTCCATGCACCCCGGGAACTCGTCAAGCGTCAGTCTCTGACTTCTCGGAAATCACCAAAACCGCACCGGAAAAGTCCCTCACCAGATATAAACATAATCCCAAAGGTCGTAATAACCGTGGTGTTGTTACCAGTCGCCATCGTGGTGGTGGCCATAAAAAACTATATCGTGAGATCGACTTCCGTCGTGATAAACACAATGTTCCGGCTAAAGTAGCGGCGATCGAATATGATCCTAACCGCAATGCTCGAATCGCCCTTCTTTTCTACAAAGATGGCGAAAAACGCTATATTTTAGCCGCCAACGGCTTAGAAGTAGGAACAGTCATCATTTCTGGACCTGATTCACCCTATGAAGTTGGTAACGCTTTACCCCTGTCTAACATTCCTTTAGGTACAGATGTTCATAATATTGAACTCGTAGCTGGAAAAGGTGGACAAATGGTACGCTCCGCCGGTGCTTCCGCCCAAGTAGTAGCTAAAGAAGGCGATTATGTCACCATTAAACTTCCTTCCAAAGAAGTTCGTATGGTTCGTAAAGAATGCTATGCGACCATTGGTCAAGTGGGAAATGCTGAATTTAGAAACATCAAACTAGGCAAAGCAGGCCGTAAGAGACACTTGGGTGTCAGACCCCATGTTCGTGGTAGTGCCATGAACCCTTGTGATCACCCCCATGGTGGTGGTGAAGGACGCGCTCCAATTGGTCGTTCAGGTCCGGTTACACCTTGGGGTAAACCAGCATTAGGTGCAAAAACTCGTAACAAGAAAAAACGCAGTAGCGCATTAATTGTTCGTCGCCGTCCTAGTGGTAAAGGTAAGTAAACTAAATTAGGAAAAACTATGGGTCGTTCATTAAAAAAAGGTCCCTTTGTCGCTGATCACTTACTAGCAAAAATAGAAAAGCTCAACGAAAAAGGCGAAAAACAGGTCATCAAAACCTGGTCCAGAGCTTCTACCATTCTCCCTGACATGGTGGGACATACCATCGCTGTTCATAACGGTAAAACCCATGTTCCTGTCTTTGTTTCAGAACAAATGGTAGGACATAAATTAGGTGAGTTTGCCCCCACCAGAACCTTTAGGGGTCATGCCAAAAGTGACAAAAAAGCGGGTCGAAAATAAACTAAACATTGCGCACAACTATGGCTATAGATAGTACCAAAGAAGTAAAAGCGATCGCCCGCTACATCCGGATGTCTCCTTATAAAGTCAGACGGGTGTTAGATCAAATTCGCGGTCGTCAATATCGGGAAGCACTGATCATTTTAGAATTCATGCCTTACAAGGCTTGTGAACCAATACTGAAAGTATTACGTTCAGCAGTAGCAAACGCCGAACATAACAACGGGTTAGAACCAACTGACCTGGTAGTTAGTCAAGCTTTTGCCGACGGAGGCCCAACACTCAAGCGTTTTCGACCCAGAGCTCAAGGTCGTGCTTATCGGATTCATAAGCCTACCTGTCACATCACCGTAGCAGTTGCACCAGCAACCAAATAAAGACGAGCATAGTAAGCTAACGAGGAAACAAGAGTGGGACAAAAGATTCATCCAATCGGTTTTCGTCTGGGTATCACCAAAGAGCATAAGGCTCGTTGGTATGCAGACGGCAGAAAATACCCTGAATTATTGCAAGAAGATTATCAAATTCGTCGCTATGTAGATGAAAAGTTAAATAACGCTGGCATCGCTGACGTTCGCATTGAACGTAAAGCAGATCAGATTGATTTAACCATTCATACTGCGAGACCAGGTGTGGTGGTCGGTAGAGGTGGCCAAGGAATTGAGCAACTTCGCACCGGATTACAAGCAGCTTTAAAAAGTAATCGCCAAATCCGCATTAACGTGATCGAAGTATCACAAGCTGATGCAGATGCAGTCTTGATTGCTGAGTTTATCGCTGGCCAACTCGAAAGACGGGTTTCCTTCCGCCGGGTAGTAAGACAGGCTATTCAAAGAGCACAAAAAGCCCAAGTTAAAGGGATTAAAGTTCAGGTAAGTGGTCGTTTAAACGGTGCAGAAATCGCCCGTACTGAATGGACCAGAGAAGGACGTGTTCCCTTGCATACTTTGCGTGCTGACATTGATTACGCTTATCGCACCGCTAAAACCATTTACGGGATTTTAGGTATTAAAATCTGGGTTTTCAAGGGCGAAATTATCCCTGGTCAAGAAGACTTAGCTAACAAAGACGCCAATCAACCTCCTCGCCGTCAAAAAAGAAGACAGCAATTTGAGGACCGCTCCGAGAGTAATTAATAGTTAGTAGTTGTTTTTCAATGATAACTGTTAACTCAATCACTGTTAACCGTTAACCGTTAACTGATCACTAAATAACTGATAACTGGTAACTGAAATGTTAAGTCCCAGAAGAACAAAATTCCGTAAACAACAAAGAGGTAGACTGACCGGATTGGCCAGCCGTGGCAACACCCTTAACTTTGGTGAATACGCCCTCCAATCCACCGAACCTTGTTGGATTACCGCCCGTCAAATCGAGGCCGCACGTCGTGCCATGACTCGTTATATCCGTCGGGGTGGTAAGATTTGGATTCGTATTTTCCCAGATAAACCTGTCACCATGCGCGCAGCTGAGACTCGTATGGGTTCAGGTAAAGGTTCACCCGAATATTGGGTAGCAGTGGTAAAACCCGGCCGGATTATGTTCGAAATTGCCGGAGTTTCTGAGGAAATTGCTAGAGAAGCTATGCGTCTGGCCGCTCAGAAATTACCCATCAAAACCAAATTCGTTCGCCGTGATGAGGAGTACGTTTAATGCCCTTGCCTAAAGTAGCAGAAGTTCGCCAACTGAGTGAACAAGAATTGTCCGATGAAATTGTAGCGATTAAGCGTCAATTGTTTGAGTTAAGAATGAGAAGGGCTACTAGCCAACCCTTTAAACCCCATGAATTCAAACATAAAAAACACCGTTTAGCACAACTGCTGACCGTGGAACATGAGAGAAAATTGGGCATTAACCAAACAGCAAAACAGGAGGAATAGACCCAGATGGCAGTAAAAGAACGGGTCGGAGTCGTAGTTAGTAATAAAATGGATAAAACCGCCGTGGTAGCCATTGAAAACCGCTCCCCCCATCCCAAATACGGCAAAATTGTCGTGACAACCAAAAAATACAAGGCCCATGACGAAGAAAATCGCACTCAAGAAGGCGATCGCGTCAGAATCAGAGAAACCAGACCCCTCAGCAAAACCAAACGCTGGGTAATCGCAGAAATACTGGATTCTGGTAAGTAATTCACCCTTTATAGCTGATTAAGTTTATAAAATGATTCAACAGCAAACTTATCTCAACGTCGCCGATAACAGCGGCGCTCGGAAATTAATGTGTCTGCGAGTGTTAGGTACGGGTAACTGTACTTATGGCGGCATCGGCGATCAAATTATTGCCGTAGTTAAAGATGCCATTCCTAACATGGCAGTGAAGAAATCCGACGTTGTTCGCGCCGTAATTGTGAGAACTCGTAAAACAGTCAGTCGCGAAAGTGGCATGAGCATCCGTTTTGATGATAACGCCGCCGTTATTATTAATGCGGATGGCAATCCTAAAGGTACTCGTGTTTTCGGACCAGTGGCACGGGAATTACGGGATAAAAACTTCACTAAAATTGTCTCACTTGCACCGGAGGTAATCTGATGGTACAACGCAAGAAAAAGACCGCTTCTCTCCGTGCCAAAATGCACGTAAAAAAAGGTGATACCGTACAGGTTATCTCTGGCAGAGATAAAGGCAAAGTAGGAAAAATCGTTCAGACTTTACCCAAAGAAAGTAAGGTAATTGTGGAAGGAGTTAATGTGAAAACTAAGCACATTAAACCTAGACAGGAAGGCGAATCAGGGCAAATTAGTAACCTTGAGTTTCCCATCCATAGCTCCAACGTTATGCTTTATTCTGAAAAAGAAAAAGTCGTAAGCCGCGTTTGCTATACCTTGACCGAAGACGGACGTAAAGTCCGTAAATTGAAAAAAACCGGCGAAATTATCGACTAATCGAGTCGCCTTTTTATCCATTTCGTTTCTCTGACCAAGCCCAGAGAAAAGGGTCTTCTAAAATGCACCAGAATCTAAAAGCAAAATATCAAGAAACCATTATTCCTAAACTGAAAGAACAATTCAGTTATACCAATATTCATCAAGTACCTAAACTTGAGAAAATTATTATTAACCGTGGTTTAGGAGAAGCATCACAAAACGCTAAGGCATTAGAATCTTCTCTCAAGGAATTATCGACTATCACTGGTCAAAAACCAGTTGTTACCAGAGCCAAAAAGGCGATCGCCGGCTTCAAAATCCGTGAAGGAATGCCTGTCGGTGTCATGGTGACACTCAGAGGTGACAAAATGTACTCCTTTTTGGATCGTTTAATTAACTTGGCCTTGCCCAGGATTCGTGACTTTCGTGGTATTAGTCCTAAAAGTTTCGATGGTCGTGGCAACTACAGTTTAGGGGTAAGAGAACAATTGATCTTCCCTGAGATTGAATACGACTCCATTGATCAAATTCGCGGCATGGACATCGCAATTGTTACCACAGCCAACACAGACGAAGAAGGTCGCGCCCTCTTAAAAGAAATGGGTATGCCTTTCAGAAAATCGTAAGGGTGCAAAACGCCCCTGAATATTGACTACTATGAGGAAAAATTAGGGAAGAATGGCGGCAACCGACACTATCTCAGATATGCTCACTCGTATCCGCAATGCTGGTTTAGTAGGTCATAGCACTACCAAAGTGCCCACGACTAAAATGACCAAAAGCATTGCCCACGTCCTGAAAAGCGAAGGCTTTATCGGCGAATACGAAGAAACCGGAGAAGGTATCAATAAATACCTAGTAATCTCCCTCAAATACAAAGGTAAAAATCGTCAACCGATTATTAGAACCTTGAAGCGTGTTAGTAAACCTGGCTTAAGAGTTTACTCCAACTGTAAAGAAATTCCCAGAGTGCTTGGAGGAATCGGTATCGCGATTATCTCCACTTCAAAAGGAATTATGACCGACAGAGAAGCTAGAAAACAAAACGTTGGCGGTGAAATTCTCTGCTACATTTGGTAAAAGGAGTAAATAAAAATGTCTCGTATTGGCAAACGTCCTATTACCCTTCCTAATAAAGTGACTGTAGAAATTAACGGCCAAAATATCGCCGTTAAAGGTCCCAAAGGCTCATTAGAGTGGGACTTATCCTCCTACGTCAAAGTCGAACAGGAAGGAAATACATTAACAGTAGTAACAACCGAAACTTCTCGTACAGCTAGACAACGCCATGGTTTGTCTCGTACCCTCGTCGCCAACATGGTGGATGGGGTATCCCAAGGCTTTGAGAAGAAACTCGAAATTATCGGCGTGGGTTATCGTGCCCAAGCTCAAGGAAAAAATTTAACCCTCAATGTGGGTTATAGCAAACCCGTAGAAATGGAAATGCCTGAAGGTATCCAAGTGGCGGTTGAAAAAAATACCCTAGTTACCATTAGCGGTATTAACAAAGAAGTGGTGGGCAATGTAGCGGCGAAAATTAGAGCCGTACGTCCACCTGAACCCTATAAAGGCAAAGGTATTCGTTATCAAGGCGAAGCCGTTAGACGTAAAGCTGGTAAGACAGGTAAGAAATAACTATGAAAGTTGCTCGCAAAAAATTAGTTCAACGTCGTCACCGTCGGTTACGTCGCACTTTAATTGGTGCAGCCGAACGGCCACGTTTAGCCGTATTTCGCTCCAATCAACATATCTACGCCCAAATTATCGACGATGTAGCGCAACATACCTTAGTTGCGGCTTCTACCCTGGAACCTAGTTTGAGAGAACAACTCTCTTCGGGCGCAAACAGTGAAGCTTCCGCTCAAGTAGGCCGATTAATCGCTGAACGTGCCAAGGAAAAAGGCATCGCTAAAGTGGTTTTTGACCGTGGTGGTAATTTATATCATGGCCGTGTTAAAGCCCTTGCTGACGCTGCCCGAGAAGCTGGATTAGAGTTCTAATTATTCACTATATAAAGGCTAAAGATTATGGCAGCAAAAACAACTGGCAAAGGCCAGGGGCGCAATAAAAATAAGCGTACCAAAGAAAAAGAATCTAACTGGCAGGAGAGAGTTATTCAAATCCGCCGTGTTAGTAAAGTAGTTAAAGGTGGTAAAAAACTCAGCTTCCGGGCGATCGTTGTCGTCGGCAACGAAAAAGGTGAAGTTGGTGTGGGCGTTGGTAAAGCCGGCGATGTCATCGGCGCAGTCCGCAAAGGTGTTGTTGACGGCAAAAAACAATTAATTAATATCGCCTTAACCAAATCTAACTCCATTAGCCATGTGGCCAACGGAGAAGCTGGCGGAGCCAGAGTGATTATGCGCCCCGCTGCACCTGGTACTGGTGTAATTGCCGGTGGTGCAGTCAGAACCGTATTAGAATTGGCCGGGGTGAAAAACATCCTCGCTAAACAATTAGGTTCAAATAACCCTCTCAATAATGCCAGAGCAGCGGTTGACGCTCTTTCTACCCTGAGAACCTTCCCTGAAGCAGCTCAAGAAAGAGGTATTCCTATTGAGCAAATTTACTCCTAATTTTCTTTGTTTGTTATCCCCGGAGAATCAATTATGCAATTACATGATCTTGCCCCCCAAGCAGGCTCAACAAAACGCCGCCGTCGTGTCGGTAGAGGTATCTCTGCTGGCCAAGGTGCAAGCTGTGGTTTCGGGATGAGAGGACAAAAATCTCGTTCTGGTACAGGTACGAAAGCCGGTTTTGAAGGTGGACAAATGCCCCTTTATCGCCGCGTACCTAAGTTAAAACATTTCACAGTTATTAACAGAAAAGAGTACACCGTCATTAATGTTAAAAATTTAGCCTCTTTAGACGCTAATAGTGAAGTGACTTTAGAGTCTTTAATGGCTAAAGGTATTGTCACTACTAATGATGGACCTTTGAAACTTCTTGGCGATGGTGAATTAAGTGTGGCTGTTCATGTTAAGGCCGCCGCTTTTACCGCCGGTGCACGCCAAAAAATTGAAGCCGCCGGCGGAAGTTGTGAAGTCCTCAGTAAATAGTTAATAGTTAATAGTTTTTCAGTTAAAAGTAAGATAATAACAGTTAACTATCAACTGTTAACTATCAACTGTCAACTATCAACTGTCAACTATCAACTGAAAAGAGGTATAACATGGTCGTCAGTCGAGATAAAACACCAACTGCTCAAGAAACTTTTATGCAAATGGCTCAAGCAGCTGGTCTCAGAGGCCGGTTGCTTGTCACCATTGGTTTGTTGATTTTAGTACGATTGGGTATTTTTATCCCCGTACCAGGTATCGATCGCACCCGTTTTGCGGAAGCTGTCCAAAATTTACCAGCCCTAGGTTTTCTGGATATTTTTACCGGTGGTGGTCTTTCCGCTTTGGGCATTTTTGCCCTCGGAATTTTACCTTTTATTAATGCCTCCATTATTATGCAGTTACTTACTTCGGCCATTCCAGCCTTAGAAGACTTGCAAAAAAATGAAGGTGAAGCCGGCCGTCGTAAAATATCTCAGATTACTCGCTATGTGGCTGTGGGTTGGGCTGTGATTCAGAGTTTGGGCATCACCATTGGTCTGTTGCAACCTTATGCAGCTGAACCTGGAGTCTGGTTTGTCGCCGAAACAACCTTGGCATTGACAGCTGGTTCAATGTTTGTGATGTGGCTTTCTGAAGTTATTACTGAAAAGGGTATTGGTAATGGTGCTTCTTTGTTGATTTTCGTTAACATTGTGGCAACTTTACCGAAAACTTTGGGTAATACCATTGAGTTTGCCCAACAAGGAGGCCGGGAAGCGATCGCCCAAGTTGTCCTGCTCTTGTTTGTATTCTTGGTCATGATCGTCGGGATCGTTTTTGTCCAAGAAGGCAGTCGTCGTATTCCCATTATTTCAGCCCGCCGTCAAGTTGGCAAGAAATTATATCGGGAACGTACCAGCTACTTACCCCTGAGACTTAATCAAGGTGGGGTTATGCCCATTATTTTTGCCTCAGCGGTTTTGATTTTGCCTTCCTCGTTGGCGAGTTTCTTTGGTGGCGAAAGTCCCGTTAGTAAAACTTTAGCTACTGTGGCTAATGCTTTACAACCCGGAAGTTGGGTTTATGTGGGCGTTTATCTGGTTTTGATCCTCTTTTTTAGCTATTTTTACGCTTCTTTAGTGGTTAATCCCGTGGATATGTCCCAAAATCTTAAGAAAATGGGCGCTAGTATCCCCGGAATTAGACCAGGTAAAACTACCAGCGATTACTTGGAAAAGGTCATCAATCGCTTGACCTTTTTAGGAGCAATTTTCCTCGGTTTGGTGGCCACAGTGCCAACTTTTGTCGAAAGTGCCACCGGAGTAACTACCTTCAGAGGTATCGGTGCTACTTCTCTCTTGATTTTGGTTGGTGTGGCCATTGATACCGCCAAACAAATCCAAACCTACGTGATCTCCCAAAGATACGAGGGCATGGTTAAGCAATAACTAAGAAGTTGATAGTTAACAGTTATCTATTAACTGTTAACTGATAACTGATAACTGATAACTGATAACTGTTAACTGATAACTGAAAATGAGTGCAAGAATTATTTTTTTGGGACCACCTGGAGCAGGAAAAGGTACTCAGGCCGGCAGTTTAGCGGCTCTTTGTGAAATTCCGATTATTGGCACAGGAGAAATGTTAAGACAGGCCATCGCTGACCAAACCGAACTTGGCAAAAAAGCCCAAGGGTATGTGGATGAAGGCGATTTAGTACCTGATAACTTAATCTTAGATTTGATTCGCGAAAGGTTAAGTCAACCAGATGCCAAAAATGGCTGGATTTTAGACGGTTTTCCTCGTAATGTGAATCAAGCTGCCTTTTTAGACCATTTATTGGCCGATATGCAGCAAGAATGTCATTATGTCATCGACCTCGAAGTACCAGATGAAGTGATTCTTGATCGTTTATTACATCGAGGACGCAAAGACGATAATGAGCATACCATTGAACACCGTTTAGATGTTTATCGTCAACAAACCGCTCCCGTAATTGATTATTACAAAAAGCAAGGTACTCTTTTTGCCGTTCCGGGCGATCGCACTTCCGAGGAAGTTACCCAAGCTTTGCAACAAATAATCAAGAATTAAATGAATTCCTCATCTAAGCGGAAATATTTGATAAGATATTTAAGGATAGATTGTCAAACTGACCTTTTTTGTGGTAAGAAAACTTATTTTAACCTTTGATTAAAGGTCAGTGTGATTCTATTTTTATAACATTTGAGGAAAACATTTTGGCTAAACAGGATTTGATTGAAATGGAAGGGACAGTGACAGAATCACTGCCCAATGCCATGTTTAGAGTGGATTTAGATAATGGTTTTAACGTCTTGGCTCATATTGCAGGTAAAATCCGCCGGAACTATATTAAAATACTTCCAGGCGATCGAGTGAAAGTAGAACTAACTCCCTACGATTTGAGTAAAGGAAGAATCACTTATCGACTTAGAAATAAGTAACCTCAATTAGTTTCTTAGAAATCAATAAATAAATCTTTCTTAACCCAGTCCTAAATAATTAGGCCAAAAAATTTAGATTGGGATTTCTTGAATGAGAAGATTTAGGATTGAAAAAGTACATTAAACTTGATATAATTATAAGCTTGCAGTGTTGCAGGACAGGACATGAAAGTAAGAGCCTCTGTTAAAAAAATCTGTGAAAAATGCCGCGTGATCAAAAGACGCGGTCGTGTAATGGTGATTTGCGAAAATCCCAAACATAAGCAACGTCAGGGTTAAGAAGTTAGGAAGGAGAGAAAAGCGTGGCACGGATTGCAGGTGTAGATCTACCCCGTGAGAAACGCATAGAAATAGGTTTGACCTATATCTATGGCATTGGATTATCACGGTCACATGAGATTTTGGACAAAACCGCAGTTAATCCTGATACGAGAGTACGGGATTTATCTGACGAAGATGTCGCCAAGTTACGCGCTTGTGTGGAAGCTGACTACGAGATCGAAGGCGATCTCAGACGTTGGGAAGCAATGAACATCAAGCGTTTAGCCGACATTGGCACCTATCGTGGTCGTCGTCATCGCATGGGATTACCCGTACGAGGACAACGCACGAGAACCAATGCAAGAACTCGTCGAGGCAGACGGGTAACAGTTGCTGGGAAGAAAAAAGCTCCCGGTAAGAAATAAACATATTGAACTAATTTTCTGGAGAAAATGGCTAAACCCAAGAAAAAAACAGGACCAAAAAAACAGAAAAAAAATGTGCCTAGTGGGATTGCTCACATTCAATCCACTTTTAATAACACTATTGTTACCATATCTGACACCAAAGGAGATGTAATCTCTTGGGGAACAGCCGGTTCAAGTGGTTTTAAAGGAGCGAAAAAAGGCACACCATTTGCGGCACAAACCGCAGCAGATGGGGCAGCGCGCCGAGCCATGGAACAGGGAATGCGTCAATTAGAAGTAATGGTATCTGGACCTGGAGCAGGCCGAGAAACAGCCATTCGGGCACTTCAAGCCTCGGGTTTGGAAATTACCCTAATTAGAGATGTTACCCCCATTCCTCACAATGGTTGCCGTCCACCTAAACGACGTCGAGTATAGTCAGTTAAAACCGAAACTGATTGAAACATAGCAAGATAACTGATAAGGGAGGTCACTCTGTGGCGGAGTTTCAAATTGAGTGTGTAGAATCTAAGACTCAGAAAAATCAGAGTCAATATAGTAAATTTGTCCTACAACCTCTCGAACGCGGTCAAGGGACAACAATGGGGAATGCTCTCAGACGGGTGTTATTGTCCAACCTCGAAGGAACGGCAGTAACAGCACTCCGAATCGCTGGAGTAAACCATGAATTCGCAACCATTCCGGGTGTGAGAGAGGATGTGTTGGAAATCATGCTCAATATGAAGGAAGTTGTCCTGAAAAGTTATACCAGTCAACGCCAAATTGGCCGACTGGTAGCTAATACACCCGGAACAGTTACAGCGGCTCAGTTTGAACTCCCCTCAGAAGTCGAAGTAATAGAACCTAACCAGTATGTCGCCACCTTAGCAGAGGGCGCAAAACTGGAAATGGAATTTTACATAGAAAAAGGCAAGGGATACAGGGCTGTTGATAAAAGTAAAGATGATCATAGCTCCTTGGACTTCTTGCAAATTGACTCGGTGTTTATGCCTGTTACCAAGGTAAATTACACCGTGGAAGATGCCAGGGTTGATGGCTCAATTGCCAAGAAAGATCGCTTAATCCTCGAAATTTGGACTAACGGTAGTATTAAACCCGAAGAAGCCCTTTCTGATGCCGCTAATATTGTTGTCGATTTGTTTAATCCTCTCAAAGATTTAACTTTGGAAGCAATTCAAGAGGATTATCCCGAGGATCTCGATCCCACTAGCCAAATACCCATTGAGGAATTACAGTTATCAGTTCGCGCTTATAACTGTCTCAAACGGGCTCAAATTAACTCAGTGGCGGATTTACTTGATTATAGTCAAGAGGATCTCTTGGAAATCAAAAACTTTGGTCAAAAATCCGCTGAGGAAGTAATTGAGGCTTTGCAAAAACGTTTAGGCATTACTTTGCCCCTGGAAAAAGCGGCTAAAGCGTAAGTTTAGTTGATAGTTAATAGTTGATAGTTGATAGTTGATAGTTGATAGTTGATAGTTGATAGTTAATAATTCAGATGAGTTATTAGTTATTGATTATAAAGTAACAACTAACAAAAAACTGTTAACTGACCAATAAATAAGGAGGATAAAAATAATGCGTCATAGATGTCGAGTGCCGCAATTAGGATTGCCAGCGGATCAACGCAAGGCTTTACTAAGATCGTTGGCCACCGAATTGATTCGTCATGGTCAAATTACCACCACCAAAGCTCGTGCTAAAGCGGTTAGAAACGAGGTAGAGCGCATGATTACCCTAGCTAAAGATGGTTCTTTAGCAGCTAGACGAAGAGCATTAGGGTATATCTATGATAAAAATTTGGTTCATGCTTTATTTGCTCAAGCTCAAGAACGTTATGGCAACCGTAACGGTGGTTACACCAGAATTATTAGAACCGTAAGTCGTCGCGGTGATAATTCCACCATGGCCATTATTGAGTTAGTTTAACCGATCGCCGATGACAAATAGGCAAGAATCGTCAGCTGATCAAGAGAAAGTAGCTCTCCTAATTCAATATTTGGGGACTAATTATCACGGTTGGCAACGTCAACCAAATCAGGTGACGGTACAGTCAGAAATAGAACAGGCGATCGCCTCTGTGACAGGTAGGCCAGTAACCATCCATGGAGCAGGACGAACTGATAGCGGAGTCCATGCAGCGGCCCAGGTGGCACACTTTCAATATAGTGGACCGATTCCGGCCGATAAATGGGCAAAAATGCTCAATGGTCGTTTACCAGACGGTATCCTGATCAGAGCTTCAGCGAACGTTCCCCAAGATTGGCACGCTCGATTTGACGCTCTCTGGAGACGTTACCGCTATAGCTTTTATACTGACCCAACTCCGAATTTGTTTGTCAAACCTTATACTTGGCATTACTATTATCAAACCTTAGAAGAATCTTTAATTCAAGCAGCCTTAAATCCTTTAATTGGTAAACATCATTTAGCGGCCTTTCAACGGGCAGGATCAACTCGGCCTCATGCTTGGGTAGAAGTGCAAGCTGTAGAGTGTTACCGACGCGGACCGTTTTTGCACTTAGAAATACAAGCCAACGGCTTTTTATATGGAATGGTGCGATTATTAGTGGGACTGTTAGTGGAAGTGGGGATCGGTAAGCGATCGCCGGAAAACTTCACCGATATTTGGCTGAATCAACAAAGGGACTTAGTCAAATATTCTGCTCCTGCTAAAGGTCTTTGCTTGTTAAGAGTGGGCTACCCGTCGCCGCCTTTTCCGGAACACATTTGGTTTGATACCCAACCAACATTTGTATTTAATAGTTAGACTAGGGAAACAATAATGAATAAAACCCCTTTACCGACCAAGGATAATTTAGAGCAGAAATGGTACGTAGTGGATGCTGCGGATCAGCGTTTAGGTCGTTTAGCCACCGAAATCGCCATGATTTTACGGGGTAAAAATAAACCTACTTTTACCCCCCACATGGACACTGGAGATTTTGTCATTGTCTTAAATGCGGAGAAAGTCGTAGTTACCGGCAAAAAACCAGACCAAAAATTATATCGTCGTCATTCAGGTCGTCCCGGTGGGATGAAAACTGAAACCTTTGCCAAGTTACAAGCTCGTATTCCTGAGAGAATCATTGAACAAGCGGTTAAAGGAATGCTACCTAAAAACACATTGGGTCGTCAACTTTTCACTAAATTAAAAGTTTACACCGGTGCTGAACATCCCCACCAAGCACAACAACCTGAAACCTTAACCATTAATACTATTCCAGGAGCTAACTAATGGCAACTACCACCAATAAAGCTATTTATTCCGGCACTGGCCGCCGTAAATGTGCGATCGCCCAAGTGCGTTTAGTCCCCGGTACTGGCGAAATCAAAGTAGCTCATACCCGTTGGGTTAGAGACGAAAAAACGAAAAGAACCAACACGATTAAGGAATATATGAGTGGAAGTGATTATTTTAATCGTATTCCCACCTATGTTAGCAGCATGAAAGCTCCCTTAGAAACTTTGGGTTTAGAAAACGAATATGACATCATTGTCAAAGTTAGCGGTGGTGGTTTAACCGGCCAAGCTGACGCAGTTAAATTGGGTGTAGCAAGAGCATTATGTCAACTTGCCCCCGAAAATCGTCAACCGTTAAAAGTTGAAGGTTATTTAACCAGGGACCCCAGAGCAAAAGAGCGGAAAAAATACGGTTTGCACAAAGCTCGTAAAGCTCCTCAATACTCCAAACGTTAATCGAATTTTTGGTCATTGGTGGCGCATCAGTGATCATTTTTCTCTCAAACCATTAACTAAGTACAACAAAAAATAATTATGCCTAAATCTGATATTCACCCCACTTGGTATCCCGAAGCCAAAGTTGTTTGTAACGGCGAACACATTATGACAATTGGCTCAACTAGACCCCTAATTAACGTTGATGTCTGGTCGGGAAATCACCCCTTTTACACTGGTACTCAAAAAATCATTGACACTGAAGGTCGGGTTGATCGTTTCTTGCGTAAATACGGTATGCTCGATCGCAATAAAAAGAAAACCGAAACTGAAACAACTGAAACAACTGAATCATAGCGGTTTTCATCACCAGATAAAGGCAAAAGTAAAAGGGTTTTTCCCTTACTTTTGTCTTTTGTTTTTTGTAGGGTGCGTTAATAAAATGTAACGCACCAACCCCTTATTTCTTAGTGGGTTACGCTGATCGCACTCCCCACCCTACAATCTTTTGTCTTTTGTTTTTTGTAGGGTGCGTTAATAAAATAGACCTCTTGCGAAAGTACGAAAAAGTGTCATTCTGAGTGTAACGAAGAATCTCTGAGATACTTCGCTACACTTACGTTTCGCTCAGTATGACAATCAAGTCATTTTGAGTTTCGCAAGAGGTCTAATGTAACGCACCAACCCCTTATTTCTTAGTGGGTTACGCTGATCCCACTCCCCATCCTACAATCTATTAAAAATTAGTTTTTTGTAGGGTGCGTTAATAAAATGTAACGCACCAACCCCTTATTTCTTAGTGGGTTACGCTGATCGCACACGAACACCCGACAATCTATTAAAAATTAGTACATTTCTTGAGGTAAAAATTTTATGGCTGAGTCCTATCTTTTAGATAAATTACAATCAGTAGAACAGACTTTTGATGAGTTAACTCGTCGTTTAGGAGACCCTGATCTCGCTAGTAATCCTAGTGAATTTCAAAAAGTTGCTAAGGCCAGAGCTTCTTTGGAAGAAACAGTTAATACCTATCAACTTTGGCAATCTACTTCTGAAGAATTAGTGGGAGCAAGGGAACTTTTAAAAGAGTCGAATAATGACCCTGAATTGCACGAAATGGCCGCTTTAGAAGTGGAGGAATTGCAACAGAAATTAAAGGAATTAGAAGAACGGCTAAAAATTCTGCTTTTGCCAAGAGATCCTAATGATGATAAGAATATTATGTTAGAAATTAGGGCCGGTACAGGGGGAGATGAAGCGAGTATTTGGGCTGGGGATTTAGTCAGACTTTATTCCCGTTACGCGGAATCGCAAAAATGGACAGTTAAATTAGTTAGTGAATCTTTAGCCGATATGGGCGGTTTTAAGGAAGCGATCCTTGAAATACAAGGCGATATGGTTTACAGTAAACTCAAATATGAAGCAGGAGTCCACAGGGTCCAGCGCGTTCCCGTGACGGAAGCTGGAGGCAGGGTGCATACGTCCACGGCAACTGTGGCGATTATGCCAGAAGTTGATGAAGTTGAAGTACAAATTGATCCCAAGGATATTGAACTGACTACCGCTAGATCCGGTGGCGCAGGTGGACAAAACGTCAATAAAGTGGAAACCGCTGTTGACCTTATGCACAAACCAACGGGGATCAGGATTTTCTGTACCGAGGAGCGATCGCAGTTGAAAAATAAAGAAAGAGCGATGCAGATTTTGCGGGCCAAGTTGTACGATATTAAATTACAGGAGCAACAGGATTCGGTTAGTTCGTTGCGGCGATCGCAGGTGGGGACAGGTTCAAGGTCAGAGAAGATTAGAACTTACAATTATAAGGATAATCGGGTAACGGATCATCGTTTGGGGCAGAACTTCGACTTAGCGGGAGCTTTGGAAGGAAAAATCGAGAACATGATTCAGACTTGTATTAGTCAAGACCAACAATTACAATTAGCAGAGTTGGCAAATTCTCCAGATACCGCAGCTGTTTTGAATTAAGATTTAAAATCCGATTTTTTCCCCTAAATCGGATTTTTTTTGTATTAATTATTGAAGCTAAAATTATGAGTCAATTTCCTCACGATGAATTTGTCAAAGAATATTTACCTGAATTAATCAAAGATTACGGAGAAGCAACTTCGGGTTTTGATGTTAACGCCGAAAGACGGGAAGTTGACGTATTTTTTAGGCCGACAAAACCAGTACCAACTACTCCCGAAACCTTGGGATTATTAGGAAAATTAGCGCAAACAACTTGTTTATTTGAAGTGTTTAGGAATCCCGTCGAGGATTATCAAATAATGGAATGTTTGGGTAAATTAACGGATATTCGAGGAGCAATTAAGAGAGAAAAAAGGAAAAATAAGTCGCAATTATTACCAGAAGAAAACGCTTTTTTATGGATATTAACTCCCACTTTATCAACTGATAAATTGTCATCTTTTAACGTCGAAATAA
>JAABRE010000042.1 GCA_011391125.1 Synechococcales cyanobacterium S06 | reverse complement strand
AAAAATAGGTTCGTAGTTGCGCTTTAGCGCTTCTTAGGACTAAAGTCCAACAACAAACTAAAAACTTTTGTTTAATTTTTATTTGGAATTACTATAGTTTGACCGGGTCTTTTGACGAGCAAAAATCTTGATTAATCCCCGTAGATGTAAGGTTTTTTACTATTATTTGTTGACATCCTTGCACTTAATTCAAGTCCCACCAACTTGAAATTCTTGATCGACATGGCTTTGTGCTTTTTTCAGTAAACCCTAATTAAGATAAAAAGATCGATCTGACCAGTAATTGCCCACCTTACCTAAATATGGAAGTTAATTAGCTTATTTTTACCTTTTTTCTTAACACCATTTTTCGCATTTCTTCTGCTCCTAATAATAGGGGAGGACATAAAAATAAAATCCCAATTTGCCAACCCAATAGGGGAGCAGTGGCGAAGATTTTTTCTAGGGGTGAAAAGTAGATTAAGGAGAGGATTAAAACCCACTCGGTTGCTATACCAAACCAAATTAAAGGGTTGCTAAACCATTTCAGTTTAAATGTGGAAGTTTTCTCCGAACGACAGGCAAAAACGTTACCATCTTGACAAGCGACAATCGCTGCTAAGGTCATGGTGGTTGCTTGGGCATAAATTGCCATGACGGTTGCGTCAGCAGTGTGTGCCAAAATTGCCGGAGTAACTTCCTGTAGTTCAGCTAATCCATAGCCATAACTCCACCAAATGATGAAAAATCCCAGCATTCCGATCGCCGCTTCAATTAAGCCTAAAAAGCCGTAGGCACGCAGCAACA
Organism: Synechococcales cyanobacterium S06; assembly: GCA_011391125.1. Taxonomy (GTDB): domain Bacteria; phylum Cyanobacteriota; class Cyanobacteriia; order Cyanobacteriales; family JAABRE01; genus JAABRE01. The sequence goes on along the minus strand of JAABRE010000042.1, from coordinate 44,835 downwards.
AGGATCGATCCAGTAAGGGTATAGTTTTAGAACGGGGAGGTTGTTGCATTGTACCTCGTTCGGCGGTTTCAACCCCCAAAGCTAAAGCTGGAATTATATCGGTTCCCAAATCAATGGCTAAAATTTGCATAATTAATAAAGCAGGTGGAATTTTCAAAGCGACCATGAGTAAAAAAGGTACAACTTCCGCCACGTTGGAGGCCAAAATATAGGTCATAAATTTGCGAATATTTTGGTAAACAGTCCTGCCCTCCTCGATCGCACTGACAATAGTGGCGAAATTATCATCAGTCAGCACAATGTCCGCTGCTTCCCTCGCTACATCTGTGCCGTTTAAGCCCATGGCTACCCCGATATGAGCCGCTCTGAGGGCGGGGGCATCATTGACTCCATCCCCTGTTACAGCGACAATATGACCCAAATCCTTGTAGGCCCGCACGAGGCGCAATTTCTGTTCGGGGGCCATCCTCGCAAAAACTAATCCGGTACGATATTGCAAAATTTGCCTCAGTTGCGCATCGGAAAGGTTTCCTAAACCATCTCCTGTCACCACTCTGACTTTATCGCCTACTAAACCAATGTTTTTGGCGATCGCCGCCGCAGTTAAGCCATAATCCCCGGTTACCATGGTGATGGCGATTCCCGCTTCATGACATCGGGCGATCGCCTCGGGAACTTCTGGGCGCGGTGGATCAAACATGGCGATTAAACCAATAAAAATGAGGTTTTGTTCTAAGGTTTGGGGGGGAAATTCTAGCAGTTTTTGTTCTCCTTGGCGAATTGCTACCCCTAACACCCGAAACCCTTTTTGCGCAAGGCGATCATTCGCTGTGATTATTTGCTGGCGATCGCCCTTGGTTAATTCTTGGATTTGTCCATTACGTAAAATGGACTGACAAGGCCGCAATACTTCTAAAGGTGCACCTTTGGTAAAGCTCAAATAGGGACTTTCATTGGCAAATAACGCCGATTTTTGCCAGTCTAATACCACTGTCATCATCCGTCGTTGGGAATCAAAGGGAACTTCCCGCAGTCGGCGATATTGCTTTTGTAAGTCTTCTAAGTTTAAATTGGCTTTTAAAGCGACTACCAATAAAGCTGCTTCGGTGGGATCTCCCATTTCCTGCCAACGACTCGTTCCGGGGGGATGCACTAAATGGGCATTGGAACAAAGCGCCGCACCAACTAACAATAGCTCAACCTGTTGCTGTGCTTGAGGTTCAGTAGATTGAATAATTTTTCCCGTGCCGGGATCATAACCTACTCCTGTGACTTCCACGGTTTTGCCCTCTTCGCCGTTGGGTATCCAGAGCGATCGCACGGTCATCTCATTTTTAGTCAATGTACCTGTTTTATCCGTGCAGATAACCGTTGTCGCACTCAACGACTCCACCGCAGAAAGCCGACGCACCAAAGCATTGCGCTTGGCCATGCGTTGCACACCCATGGCTAAAGACAGAGTAACAGTGGGTAAGAGACCTTCGGGTACAAGGGCAACAATAATCCCAATGGCAAAAATAAAGCTCTCTTTGACCTCCATTCCCACCAGTAAGGAAGTCAATAAAAACACGATTGTCCCCATACTCAGGGCAATTATCGTGATTAAACGGACAATTTTACTGATTTCTACTTCTAAGGTACTGGCTTCTCGAATTACCTTGGTGGTAAGTTGGGCTACATGGCCAAATTCCGTTTGCGCTCCCGTGGCAAAAACCACGGCCACTCCTCTCCCGGCGGAAACTGTCGATCCAGCTAGGACTAAATTGCGAATTTCGGCGGGTTTCACCGTCTCTTGGAGGGGGGTTTCACCTTGTTCTAACATCGCTGTTTCCCCCCGTATCGGTACAATTTGCCTTACTTGGGCTGGTTCAGCTTGACGAGAAACTGGCAATGATTCCCCCGTCATGACGGAAACATCGAGATAAAGGTTGTCGGCGGAAACCAACCTAGCATCGGCGCAAAGGCGATCGCCTTCTTCTAATTGAATTAGATCACCGCGGACTAATTCCCGTGCTAAAATCTGCTTTAATTCGCCGTCTCGATAGACTTTCACCTGACTAGGTAAGACTTTTTTTAAGGCCGCTAAAGCTTTTTCGGCGCGAAATTCCTGCCCAAAACTAAAGAGAGCATTAATCCAAATTACGGCCCAAATTGCCCAACCGAGTTCAGGAGTACCGGAAATAAACGCCAAAACTCCCGCACTCCAGAGCAATAATGCCATAAAATGAGTTAATTGATCGGTAAAACGTAACCAGAGAGGACGCTGCACAGGTTCTGGTAGTTCATTGAGACCGTATTTTGCTAGTCTTTGGGCTGCTTCAGCTTCTGATAAACCCTGAGCAGAAGTTTCTAAGCTTTCGTAAACTTCTTCAGGAGTAAAGGACCAGATTGCATGATTGGCTATCATGGTTATTTAATTTATTAAATAAAGAATGTTTGTTAAATTGAAGGTTAATAATCTTACTATATAGCAATTCTTAATAGATTGTGGGATCACTTACTATAGGTGTAAATCGTAGTAAGTGTGAACCAAACCCCTGATTAAAGGGAAACGTTATTTAGGTCAAGATACCTTGAAATTCGCTAGTTTCAAGCTCTATCGTCAATAATTAAACAATTTGCAAGAATAGTGTTATTGACCTAACAAGCTTAGACAACAAGGTTGAAGCAAACTTTACCCTAGCAATAGGAGTTCTTAGAAATGAGTAATTATGTTTTTGTTTTATAGTAATTCCAAATAAAAATTAAACAAAAGTTTTTAGTTTGTTGTTGGACTTTAGTCCTAAGAAGCGCTAAAGCGCAACTACGAACCTATTTTTCAACTGTTTTAATCTTAATTGGAATCACTATAGATGCTAACAAAATACCCTTACAACCAACTCACCCCTCTGTGGCTAGAAAGCTATTAAATACAGAAAAAGCGGCTGTTTTCAGACGTTATCCATTTACGATTATCCTCAAGGAGGTGAAAACAGAAATAGTAACGCAACCCATTGAACTAAAGTTAGACCCAGGCTCAAAAACCACAGGAATTGCCTTGGTAACTAACAATAAGGTTATTTGGGGTGCACAATTGCAACATCGAGGACAACAAATTAAAGATAGTTTGGAAACTAGAAAAGCAGTTCGCCGAAGTCGCCGTAATAGACATACAAGGTACAGAAAACCACGCTTTCTTAATAGGAAACGTCCAAATGGTTGGTTAGCTCCATCATTGCTACACCGTGTTTTAACAACTTTGACTTGGCTTAAACGACTTTGTAAGTACACACCAATTACTAATATTGCTCAAGAATTGGTGAAATTTGATTTGCAAAAATTACAAAATCCTGAAATTTCGGGACTTGAATATCAGCAGGGAGAATTACAAGGTTACGAAATCAGAGAATATCTGCTAGAAAAATGGGGTAGAAACTGTGTTTATTGTGGGAAAAAAGATATTCCTTTAGAAATCGAACACATTAAACCTAAATCTTTAGGAGGTACAAATCGTATTTCTAATCTTACCCTCGCTTGTAGAAATTGTAATGAAAAAAAAGGAAGTCGTCAAATTGAAGACTTTTTAAGTGGAAAATTTGACCTATTAAATAAGATTAAAAAGCAGGCAAAACAACCCTTAAAAGATGCCACGGCTGTTAATTCTACTCGCTGGAAATTATTTAATTCCTTGAAAGAATTAGGATTACCAGTTACTACAAGTAGTGGAGGTAAAACCAAATTTAATCGAATTAAATTTGGTTTACCAAAAACTCATTGGTTAGAGGCCGCTTGTGTAGGTAATATTAATGATCTAAAAATATTAACTAATAAACCTTTAATAATAACAGCTAAAGGTCGCAGCACAAGAAGGTTATGTCGAATCAATAAATATGGTTTTCCGATTTCAAAACCAAGGCAAAAATACCAGCATGGATGGCAAACAGGAGACATTGCCAAAGTAGTTAAAAACGGTGTTTCTTACACAGGTAAAATAGTAGTTCAATCAGCTACTCGACTAGAAGTAAGAACTCAGGGAAAAAGAATTGGAGGACAACTTAGCCTATTTCAGCGTATCCATCTTCTTGATGGGTATATTTATGGTTTTGAATCCAATTAACTCAGTTTGACTACAATTATTTGCGATTAGATGATCAGGCAAAAACCCGTACTATTCAAAAGTTAAAAGTAACAAATTAAGAAGTAATTAGCTGAATTTGATATAACTAATAAGCTTAGATTCATTTACTTTCAGATTATAAACATTGTGGAGCGGGCCTCTTGGCCGCTAAAATTAGCAAATTAAATGGGTCTAAACTTAACCACTAACTAACCACAAAAAATCATGACAGAAAATCAAGTAATCGGCATTGATTTAGGAGGCAGCGCCATCAAAATGGGACGTTTTGCCCAAGATGGTACTTGTCACCAGTCACTAAGTATCCCCACCCCCCAACCTTCCACCCCCGAAGCTGTTGTCGAGGCGATCGCCGCCGCTGTGGGCAAACTTGATCCTAACAATCAAGCAAGAGCGATGGGATTAGGTACACCAGGACCGGCCGATGCCAAGGGTAGAATCGCTAAAGTAGCGATTAATTTGGCTGGTTGGCATGATGTACCTTTAGCCGATTTACTGGAAACCGAAACCGGATTACCTACAATAATCGCTAATGATGCCAATTGCGCTGGTTTAGGGGAAGCTTGGTTAGGGGCAGGGCGCTATTATGAAAATCTAATCATGTTAACCTTGGGCACCGGTGTCGGTGGTGCAGTTATCCTCGATGGTAAACTGTTTACAGGTCGTTTAGGTTCAGCGGCCGAATTGGGTTTAATTACTTTAAACCCCGATGGTCCTCCTTGTAATAGTGGCAATAACGGCTCTTTCGAGCAATATACCTCAGTGACGGCCATTCGCCGACAAACGGGCAAAGAACCCCTAGAATTAGGTAAATTAGCCGAAAATGGCGATCCTGTCGCTTTACAATTTTGGGAAGATTACGGCAAGTTATTGGGGGCGGGTTTAGCAAGTTTAATCTATGTTTTAACTCCCGAAGCCGTCATTGTTGGTGGCGGAGTCAGTGCTAGTAGTGAATTTTTCCTCCCAGCTACGAGGGCGGAAATTGAGCGTCGTGTTTTACCTAGTTCCCGTGTTAATCTTAAGTTGTTAACGGCTTCTTTGGGTAATTCGGCTGGTATGGTGGGAGCAGCTAAATTAGCTTGGCAACAAATAGAACAAAAATGATTAATAATAAAATTGCGATTTATCCCGGTAGTTTTGACCCCATTACTCTCGGTCATCTTGATATTATTGAGAGAGCATCGAGATTATTTGAGAAGATCATTGTTATCGTTTCTTGTAACCCGAATAAGCAACCTTTATTTCCTCTGGAAAAACGTTTAGCACAAATTAAAAAATCTACTGAAAAATTATCTAATATAAAGGTAGATAGTTTTGTCGGCTTAACCGTAGATTATGCCAAATCGCAAAATGCCGGAATTTTAATCCGAGGTTTACGAGCCGTTTCTGACTTTGAAAAAGAGCTACAAATGGCCCACGCAAATAAGACTCTTTGGGGTGAAATAGAAACTGTTTTTTTAGCTACTTCCAATGAGTATAGTTTTTTAAGTAGTTCCATGGTCAAAGAAATTGCCCAATTTGGCGGTTCTATTGATCATCTTGTTCCGAACAATGTTGCTGATGATATTTATTTATGTTACAAAAACCTCAATGGGATCAATCTGACACCAATAATCACCTCCCTCCCCACGAAGGAGAAAATTTAGATATTCAATTAGAACTCGATCGCCTCGAAGAAAAAATCATTGATAATCCTCGGATTCCCTTTATCCGTCGCACTTTAATTGATGAGGATGAGATTTTAGCGCAGGTTGATTTTATCCGCGTGAGTTTGCCGGTAGCGCTTCAGAAAGCTGAAGATATTATCGCCATTGAACAAACAATTGTACAGCAAGCCGAGCAGCGAGGGGCAGCCATTATTGCCCTAGCACAGCAACAGGCTTCGCAAATGATTGCACAAACTGATATTGTCCGTCATGCTGAAAGTGAAGCCAATCAAATTCGGCGACAGGTGGAAAGGGAATGTCATCAAATGCAACAGGAGGCGATCGCCCAACTTGACGAAATGAGACAAAAAACCTATCAAGAATTAGAACAAATGCGCCAAATGACCTTAGATGAATGCGATGAGATTCAACAAGGTGCCGATGATTATGCCGATCAAGTATTAACTAAGATTGAAAATCAGCTGACTGATATGTTAAATATTATTCAAAATGGCCGTCAACAATTGACAATTGACAATTGACAATTAACATTTTATAATTGTAACAACTAATTATTTATTAATAAGAAAAAATGACAAATCAAATTAATTGTAAAGTGGATTGTGTTAATGGTTGTCTAGCCCCAGAACATTGTGTTAGCAAGGACGAAAGGGAAAAAATATCTAAATTTATTAGCGAAACTTCCCTAGATAAAATGATCGAAATAGCGGAAATTGCCCGCTTGAAAAAATTAAATGCACCACCTAAATGGATTATTCCCGATGAATATAAATAAGGGATTTTTAGCAGTAGATATCTTGCGAAACTAGGAATAAAATCAATTTTCCTACCCCAAGCGTCATTTCAGTTATCAGTTAACAAATTTTAAGCAGGTGAGTTAATAGTTATTCTTAATTACCTATTACCTATTACCTATTACCTATTACCTCCTACCTATTACCTGACTTCGTGCAAGAAGTCTAGTTATTCCCCATCATTCTCAAAAAATAGGAACAAAGAAACAATGAATCCAACAGCAAGTTCAACCTCCGATTTAAAACAACAATTACATCCCGCAATGGCCCAATTAGCTGATTTAATTGAGGCCAGTTGGCAGAAATATCTCGATTTAGCTCCCTACCAATTACCCGAAGGTTTGGGTTATGTGGAAGGTAAATTGGAAGGGGAAAAATTGACCATTCAAAATAGTTGTTATCAAAGTCCCCAATTTAGAAAAATGCACCTAGAATTGGCCAAAGTTGGTACTAATTTGGACATTTTGCATTGTGTCATGTTTCCCAATTCTAATTATCCTTTACCCATGTTTGGTTGTGATTTGGTAGCAGGTAAAGCCGGAATTAGCGCCGCTATTGTTGATTTATCACCCACGAATGGCGATCGCACCTTACCCCTCCCTTATCACGAATACCTACGTGAAAATACTGACAGAGCCTTTAGCCAAATACGGGAATTACCGGAATGGGGGGATATTTTCTCGGAATTTTGCTTATTTATTCGCCCTGGCGATCGGGATGAGGAGCAAAAATTCATAGCGACGGTGGGACAATTTTTGGCGATTCATTGTCAACAAGCTTTAGCCGTTTCCCCAGTTTCCGCGGAAGAAGAACAGATTTATTTAGCGGGACAGCGTTATTATTGTACTAAGCAAAAGCAGAATGATAAAACCCGTCGCGTCTTAGAAAAGGCTTTTGGAGTATCATGGGCCGAAACCTACATGACTTCTGTTTTATTTGATCTGCCCCATTTTGAATAAAATTTAAAACAGTGAATATTTCAACTCTGAAAAATATGTCTCTGAGGGAATTAAAGGAAATGGTGAACCATCTCAAGGATGAGTTGGAACATTTCGTAAATATTGTTCATGCTCAGGAACAGGAGTTGAATGTTCAAATAAAAAAACTCAGTGAATTACAGGAACAAATTTTCACTACTTCAGAGTCAGAATTACCCCAACTTAAGCATAATTTAGCCCAAGAGCAGGAAAAAGCCAAGATGTTGGAGGAAACTTTGATTGGGCAATATCGCAATCTCCATCAACGGGAAGTTCTGTTTAAACAACACTTGTCCGCTTTACTGGAAAAACAAGGGCTAATTAATGCTTCTGAAGATGGCGAACAATGGGAGATTAAGCTCATTTTAGCTCTCCTGAACCAACGATCACAGCCCCAACCCTCAGAAACTCCTCCCACTGCTTCCATTTTTCAGCAAAAATGGGTCATTATTGGGCTTATTTTGGCGTTTTTATTCACAGTAGCTAGTTTGGTTTATTCCCTCAAATTCCGTTCCAGTAAATTGACTCCCGAAGTGACTCCCCTGGTAACTCCCCTGGTGAAAACGGCTGTCACCGCTTTGGGAAGAGTTGAACCTAGCGGCGAAGTGATCAAAATTTCGGCGAATTCCTCTCGCGAAGGTGCAAAAGTGGCGCAATTATTAATTAAGGAGGGCGATCGGGTAAAAACTGGTCAAATAGTGGCGATTTTGGACGATTTCAAGAAAAAACAAGCTTCTTTAGCGGTGGCTCTTCAGGAAATTGAGGTGGCGAAAGCTAATGTGGCGATGGTTAAAGCAGGAGCTAAACAAGGGGAAATTGACGCACAAAGGGCGACGATTAACCGTTTGCAAGTCCAATTAACTACGGAAATTCAGGCTAAACAGGCTAATATTAACCGTTTGCAGGCTCAATTAACCACGGAAACCCAAGCGCAACAAGCGACAATTGCTCGTTTACAATCTCAGCTAAAAAATGCCCAACTTGAGTTGAACCGTTATCAAAATTTGGTCAATGATGGCGCAATTCCTACCTCAGAATTAGACACTCGTCGCACTACCGTAGAAACAGCTCAACAAAGTGTCAGGGAAGCAGAAGCCAATTTACAACGCATTGGCGAGACTTTGAGAGCGCAAATTGCGGAAGCTAAGGCTTTAAATAATCAAAGTAGGGAAACTTTAACTCTGCAAATCATCGAAGCTGAGGCCAATTTAGCCAGAATTATGGAAGTGCGAGGGGTTGATGTGAGTAAAGCAGAAACCGAAGTGCAGAAGGCACAAGCCTCTTTACAACAACTGCAAGCGGATTTAGATTTATCGACCATCAAAGCACCTTTAAACGGCCAAATCCTGAAAATTCATGCTTATCCGGGGGAATCCATTAATTCTGAGGAAGGCATTGCCGAATTAGGGCAAACTCAGCAAATGATGGTAATTGCGGAAGTTTATGAAAGCGACATCGGTAAGGTGAAAATTGGCCAAGAAGCTACTATGACTAGCGAAAGTGGCTCTTTTGACGCTGAACTCAAGGGGACGGTGAGTGAAATTGGTTGGCAAGTTGGCAAAAAAGATGTTCTTTCCAGCGATCCCGCCGCGGATGTTGATGTTAGGGTAATTGAGGTGAAAATTAAATTAGCTCCCGAATCTAGCAACATTGTTTCTAGTCTTACCTATAGCAAAGTAATTGTGAGAATTTTTATTAATTAATCGGGAACATTATCCGACATAACTTATCACTTTAAAAAATACTTAAACATGGTAGGGTGGGTTAGCAGCGTAATTGATTTTGATGAAAAACTATGAACTTTTGATTCGCAGCCTAACCCACCATCTTAAAGATTAGCTCTTTTTATACCTTTTAGCTCACCAATTCTGGCAGATAAGTAATAATCATGAATAATAAACCAGAAAATGTCGTTTTAATTAAAAAATTAAATCATTATTTCGGTCAAGCTGCTTTGAAAAAACAGATTTTATTTAACATAGATTTAACGGTAAAATCAGGAGAAATTGTCATTTTAAAAGGTCCTTCTGGTTCGGGTAAAACCACTTTATTAACCTTAATGGGAGGTCTGAGATCTTCCCAATCTGGTAGTTTAAAAGTATTAAATCAAGAATTAGTTGGTGCGAAAAAACATCAGTTAATAAAGGTGAGAAAAAATATTGGTTACATTTTTCAAGCTCATAATTTATTAAAAGCTTTAACTGCTAGGCAAAATGTCCAAATGTCCTTAGAATTACATCAGGGTTTTTCCCCTCAACAAGCAAAGGACAAATCCATCGCTATGTTGGAAGCTGTTGGTTTGGGCGATCGGGTTAATTATTACCCCGAAAACCTCTCCGGTGGCCAAAAACAAAGGGTGGCGATCGCCCGCGCTTTAGTAAGTCATCCGAAAATGATTTTGGCAGATGAACCAACAGCGGCTCTCGATAGTAAATCGGGTCGAGATGTGGTCGAGATCATGCAAAAACTGGCAAAGGATCAAGGATGCACCATTTTTATTGTCACCCATGATAATCGCATTTTAGACGTCGCAGATCGAATAATTACCTTAGAAGATGGCCGTTTAGAAGAAGAAGAATTTTTCTGGTTAGAATAGGCTAAAAAGGTAATTAACCGATGCGTTTTTCTAGGTATTGACCAATCATAATTTGCTCACCAGACCGAGAAATAATTGTTTGTCTAGTGCGATAATTTTCCCCAATTAACTTTAGTTCTTCTTCAAAAACATTGCCATGATATTCCGTTTTTAAACACATAGTTTCTGGGTTAGCAAAACGCAAATTAGCTTGAATTGGTTTCGGAGTAGCAAAACCTCGATCGCGATATAACACATCACCTAAAATCCCGAATACAGTGGAACCACGGGACGGTTTACGAGTTTTCGCAACATAATTACTGGACCAAGTAACTTGACTCCCACCAATCATCATTTTGTCCTCCAAATCATGGGATTTTGCTAACTTAATTAGTTCGGGATTTCCCTTTTCTAAAAATTTAACTTTTAAAAAACTGACCACCTCTTCAGGTTCATTTTCTTCTGTCAAAGTGTAGTATCTTCTCTGGGATTTCCATTCCCCCTGACATTGACTAAAAAATTCGAGGGTTAGGGATTCGACGGATAATTCAGCTACTGGGTACATTGTCCCTCCTATACATAAAAGTGTAAATTTGTCAATACCTGTTAGAAAAAATGTTACAATTCTTAATCTAACACAATAATTTAAGAAAGGTTTAGAGAGTTTGCCAATTTTGTCTCAGAAGTGACAAAAAAGTAGCGTAACCTTGGGAAATTCCCGGAGAGTCAGGTAAAGTATATTCGGGAAATTCCGTGTAAGGTTGCCATTTTTCCAGGGGATGGTGTCGAAGATACAAAATTCGGGCGGAATTTACCCCCTCTGATTTCCAAGTCATTTGTCCGCTGCGTTTTTGCTTCATTGAACTTCCTCACAATATTTAAGGCTGCTTTCATCTTGGCAAATAATCCTTAAATTTCTGTAAGTATTTATACTGATTAACTAGGTAGAATGATGCACTGTCCGAAACCTTGCAATAAAAACCAAAATTGTGAGAAAATGCCCACCCGACACGGTAGACTTCTTGCACCAAGTCAGGTAATAGGTAATAGGTAAAGAAATTGACGCTTTCTGTAGGAAAATTGATTTTATTCTTAGTTTCGCAAGAGGTCTGGTGAAATGACCTCAAAATACCAGAAAAAAACCCGCATTTTGACCGATATTCGGGGTTAGAGCTAATTATTAGGGAAAAACAGCGTCGAAATCAGCTACAAAAACAGCAAATCGACTCCATTAATCCCGAATAATAGGTATCATCATCTCATTGCTTATTACTAATAGGAATTTAAAGGAAAAATAGATTATTTATTGACATTAGAATTAAAAAATAGATCCCGATTATTAATAGATGAAGGTCTTACTTCTGGGGTTTGATTATTAAGTGGTTGGGGAATGTAAGTAACAGGAATAGCCTCCCTGAAATATTGGTTCATGTCGATATAAATACGCTTATTCGTTTCATTAATGGGACCACTAGCACCTAATCTTAAATCCATTAATTGTTGTAATTTACTAGAAGGATTATCCCCCGGTTTTAAAGTATATAAAATCTCATATTCTTCGCAATTAGAATTATTACTTTTCAGACAAACACAACCTCCTCCTTCACTTGTTGCTGGGCAAATAAAATTAATACTATTTCCTGATTTTGATAAAATATAACCCGTAGTTAAAAAGTGTAAAATACCACGATCATAGAAATTTTGGAACTTTTCTGAGACCATTTCACAGCGTTTTTGTGGAGTGAATCCTCCTCCTAATTCTGTTTGCCAATTGATCATGGCAATATCACCGACACCACTACTGGCAAAACTGCTAGGTTGGCCTTTATCATTGTTAGCACAGAAAAATTTTACTCCCTCAGCAGAGGCTATTTTATTAATAGTTAAACTGCTCGTTATTGCCATCAAAGAAACTAGGAAAAATCTGGTTAAAAATTTACCGTTTAGCATAATTATTACCTCTTAATTTTAGTTATATAGCACTTTCTGATTAAATGTTATTTATCCCTCACCCCCTACCCCCTCATCCCAAAGGGAGAGGGGGGGAAAGAGAGGTAAAATGTCAAATGAAAATGCTATAGTTATTCATTGATTTATTTTTTCTAACATTTTAAGCTACCACCTTTCGGTGTAGGGGTTAACAGCCGTTAACCTGTACTGTTAACTCCTACTGTTAACTGAAATGATACTTATGATAAATCGCAACGAAAAACAATGATATATTAATTATACAATTAATTAGCTTATTTTATGTTTAAAAATTATCATTTACCGACAGTAATTTTCGGGGCTGCAACCATGGCGATGGTCTCATTACAGCCGAGTATCGCAGCCTTATCTTCAGAACAAATAGCGGACATCGCTAAAAAAATCACGGTGCGTATTGTCAGTGCCAGTGATCCGGGGTCTGGTATTATTATTGGCAAAAATGGTAATACCTACAAGGTTTTAACCGCTCGTCATGTGATTGAGGATATTGCCAAGGGTGAACAAGCCACTGTGACCACTGTTGACGGTCAAAATCATGCCATGAATACGAAAAATATCCAAACTTTCGGTAAGGATTGGGATTTAGCGGTGGTGGAGTTCACCAGCAATAAAGCCTATCAAGTGGGTCAAATGGGAGACTCCGCCACCTTAAAAGAGGGCAAAACCTTATATGTAGCGGGTTTTCCTCTGCCCACGGCCGTTATTACCAATCCTCTTTTCATTTTTAAAAAGGGTGATTTAACGGCGGTGGCTTCTCGACCTTTTGATCAGGGTTATGGTTTGGTTTATGATAATCAAACCCTCCCGGGTATGAGTGGGGGTGCGGTTTTAGATGAGAATGGCAAAATTGTTGGCGTACATGACCGAGCAGATGGTGAGGACAGCAAAGCTACGGCGGATCCCAATATTAGAGTTAAAACGGGTTTCAATTTAGCGATTCCCATTAATTCCTACCTCGGTTTAACTAACCAAATTGCCTTTAATGCCAATGCCAAAGTCACCACCCCTTTGACGGTGGCTGATTATTTTATTCAAGCTAATCAAAAATCCGATCGAAAAGATTATCAAGGAGCAATTGCTTTATATAATCAGTCCATTGCTATTAATCCCCAATCTGCTGATACCTACATTAATCGGGGTAAGACCTACTATAACTTACAAAAATACCCCGAGGCGATCGCTGATTATAACCAGGCAATTGCCATTAATCCCCAATATGCAAATGCCTACCATAATCGGGGTGCTGCCTACTCTAACTTACAAAAATACCAAGAGGCGATGGCTGATTATAACAAAGCGATTCAACTTAATCCCCAATCTGCTGCTGCCTACATTAATCGGGGTCTTACCTACAAAAACTTACAAAGATACCCAGAGGCGATCGCCGATTACAACAAAGCGATTCAACTTAATCCCCAAAAGGCTTCGGCCTACTATAATCGGGGTAATGCCTACGATGACTTAAAAAAATACCCCGAGGCGATCGCCGATTATACCAAAGCGATTCAACTTAATCCCCAATATGCTGATACCTACATTGGTCGGGGTGCTGCCTACTTCTTTTTAGATAAATACCCAGAGGCAAGACGGGATTGGCAACAAGCGGCTAATCTTTATAAACAGCAGGGAAATAATGATATAGTAATTCCAAATAAAAATTAAACAAAAGTTTTTAGTTTGTTGTTGGACTTTAGTCCTAAGAAGCGCTAAAGCGCAACTACGAACCTATTTTTCAACTGTTTTAATCTTAATTGGAATCACTATATGTATCAGATGGTAATTGAGTTTTTGAATGAGTTACCGAGGTAATGTTGGTGGGGTTGATTACATTTGCTAGGGTGGGTTAGGTTGCAATTAATCTTAGTTTGTAGGGTGGGTTAGGTGGGGAAAATTCAGCAACCAGCACTCAAATTGAACAATCCACCGTAACCAACCATCCGCCGATTGTCGATTGTAGGGTGGGTTAGGTTGCAATTAATCTAGGGAGAAAGCTTTAGTTTTAGGTCATCATTGTGCATTCTACCAACTGAAGCGCAAAGTGGGTTTAATTGTCAATGGAATAAATTAATTGATGTTTTCATTGTACTTGACAAAATTACAGTTTTATGCATTAATGATAAATTAAGAAAAAAAGGGACTATTTAACAGTTTCCCGAATTCATAAAAAAAATTGTAACTAAGAGTTTAACTCATGTCAGTAATGATTGAACAGGATTTAAAGGACATTTTGCTTAAAATTGATCAAAAAATAGATAAAATTGACGAACGTTTAAACAACTTGGAAATTGGTCAAATTCGTATAGAAGGAGAAATTAAACGAGTTGAAGGAGAATTAAAGAGCGAAATTAAGCGGGTTGAAGGGGAATTAAAAAGCGAAATTAAGCGGGTTGACATAGAATTAAAGGGTGAAATTAAACGAGTTGATGAAAAAATTGAAGGTATTAGTAAACGAATTGAGTTTCAAGAATTTATTAATCGAGGTGTTTTTATCGGTTTTATTGTTGCTATTTTGGGGGGGTTAGCGAAGATGTTTGGTTTAGTCGGTAATCCTTAGATAAGTAGGGTGGGTAAGGTTGCGATTAATCTTAGGGAGCAAGTTTGCCAATTAAATCGTTATTGCCCACCTCTAACTGTGGTAGGGCCATTTGGACAATTAATTAAGGGTTTTTTCACAAAATTAATACCCATATTACCCACCCTACCAACTACCTTCCTTTAATTCAGAATAATAACCTTCTTTGATAAACCAATAACGTTCAGATTCATCAAAAGGAGAGTTTAAAATTTGTTCATTTACTTCGTTTTTCATAGTTAGTTATTATTAATTTTGTCTAAAATATCTTGTATTAATTTAGGTGAAACAAAGAAATTAGTTTCTTGTAATTCCTTAAATTTAGTTGGCTCAATAAGATTAGCTAAACAAGCATCATAAAGAATACCTAATAAACCAATAATATTTAAACCTCTCTGTTTAGCAATTTTTCTAGCAAATTTTTCATCTAAAATTATTAAATCTGCTTGTATTTGTTCTGCTAAAATTATCGCAGACCTTTCCCCTGGATCAAGTTTATCAAGTTCTAAATCAGAGCTATTATTAATAGTTTTAATAATTAACCATTCAGGTATATTTTTACACCAGTTTTTTACTATTTCTGGTGATCCCTCAGCCATTAATTCTTGATAAACTATTTCAGTAATAATTACTTGATCATATAATTTAGGTAAAACATTAATACAATCAATTAAGATTAAATAACATAACGCAGAAGTATCAGAAATAAGGATCATATTTTTCTTAATTGATTAATAGTGTTAAAATCCTCATTTAATTCATCTTCATCATAATTAAGATAAATACCCGCTTCTTTAAGGAATTTATGGGTTTCTAAAGAAGAAGAAAGATTTAGCATTTCCCTAAGTTCAGATGTACTAATTAACCGATTTTGATAGGCTTCTAATGCTAAAGTTTTTAACATTTTTTCAGATAAATTACCCCATTTTTCCTCCATTCTTAATGTCATTTTATCTGGTAAATCAATTATTATTTGCATAATATTTATTCCTCCTTTATTAATCTTATTGTATCATTTTTGAATTAAAAAGATGAAACACAAGCAATTAACAATTAACAATTAACAATTGTTAATTGCTGAACAGATTAATACCTGTATTGCTAAATCTATCAACTTGAAATTCCCTGTTTTTTTTGCATTTCTTCGCTAAATTGATTTAAGAATTGGGTATCACCTTTAGCAATATCTTCTCATCCTTTTTTTATCCCCATAATTGTTTCTAAATGTTCCACAGAATCGAGTAATTTTTGATAAGATACAGCATCTTGAACGACTAATTCTGCTTTTCCATTAACTGTTAAAATTAGAGGATTACCAGTTTTTTTCATCTGGGTAATCAATTCATTGGTATTACGCTTGAAAGTTGACAGAGATTGAATATCTTGACTTAAGTTAATCATGGTTCGCAATATGACACTAAATTAGCATTTAATTTAATGTTAGCATAAACCTCGCACTACGAATTTGTAGGGTGAGTAATGGTTTTAAAGAGGATCAAGTTTGCCAATTGAATCGCTATGGGCTACCTCTAACTGTGGTGGGCAATATAGACAATTAATTAAGGGTTTTTTTACCAGATTAATACCGATATTGCCCACCCTACCAACTTACTGGTAGCGCTAAAGCGCAACAACAAACCTTGTTTATTTTTCACCATTAATTTTGCTTAGTTTGTAGGGTGGGTAAGGTTGCGATTAATCTTAGGGATCAAGTTTGCCAATTGAATCGCCATTGCCCACCTCTAACTGTGGTGGTGAGGCCATCTGGACAATTAATTAAGGGATCAAGTGTACTTACGGTGACATCGCCAATTTTAAAATCAGATGTATTAATCACAGTGTTGGCGGAAGCATAAAAGGATACTTTTACCGATGATGATAAACAGGCTGTACCATTATGGCGAATAATTGCGCGAACTTGCCAACTTTGTCCCGGTGCGATTTCCGTATTATAAATAGTGGCAAAATTGCTATTAAACCAAAGCGTCAATTTAGCTCACTATTACCAATTCAGGTAATAGTGGTCTATTGGTCTCCTTTTTAAAGGTCAAGAAGTGCCTCTTCTTGATCGGTCATAATCAGACAATCTGAAGTAGGATAAGATTTACAAGTAAGTATAAAACCGGCTTCTAATTCTTTCGGTTTTAAGAATGAATGATCTTGATCGACTTTCCCTTCAATTATTTTGGCGACACAACTAATACATTGACCGGAGCGACAGGAATAAGGTAAATTTATACCTTGTTCTTCCGCTGCATCAAGAATATACTCTGACTCAAGAACTTTAAGATTACCAATTAATTTTTTATCTTGATTTAATAAGGTAATTTTATAAATTTTAGCTGTTTCTTTTTGGTTAGACATTGTTATTTTCTAGAAATTAATTGGACTTAATTGTTATTATGATAACAAGTTATCTAAGAATAATAACTGAGATTCCGATTGCTTATTGTTAATTGTATTACTAAGATCATGCAATTTTTTACTCGCATCTTTTGCTTGTTGATATTTATCAATGTCGCCTTGTTCAAAGAATAATTTAGAAGCGTGCCTCAAATCATCCAGGGCAGCTTGTTTATTTCCCATTTGTGCGTAAAGATTTCCGCGCTGATAATAGGCATTCCCATGATTATTATCACATTGAATTGCTAAGGTATAATTTTGAATAGCGATGTCTTGAGTGCCTAAATTTTCGTTTTCTAATCCTTTTTGATAATACAATTCACTGGAGTTTAAATAATTGCTTTCTGGGGGATTAGAATTAATAATTTTCTGGAAATTTTTGGTTACTTCTTGTAATTCTTTTATATCTTCAAAAACTTTTTGATTATTAGTATTCAGATAATTAAGACGATTATTTTCTAAGTTTTCTAATTTCTCTTTAACTTCGTTTAAATTGGACAAAACAGAGGGACTTTGCTCATTATTTTGTAATTGTTTAACTTTTTGTTCTAAACTATTAATTTTGTGATTATTCCCTTGTAAAATTTCAATTTTTTCCCCTAATTCGGTAATTAACTTCTGATTTTGATTTGCTAATTCGATAATTGAGTTATGATTTTGCTCTGATAATTCTTGTAGAGTTTGTAAAAGTTCTTGGCGATTTAAAAAATTCAGTCCCACGGTTATAGATAATGGTAAAGCAGCTAAAATTGCTTGCTGAAAAAAAACAGAGGCCAGGGAACCGCCAAAAGAGGCTATAATTGAAATTTGTTCGACTATTTCTAGTGGTTTTTTAGACATACTTGACATTTTTAAACTCCTTTTAATTTTATTAGAGCGGCTATTAAGCCACTGAATAGCTAATAACTAATCCTTTTACTATCCTAAAGAAATTTTATTGAGAGTAAGTAAGGGAGCAAATAAAGCCATTTCTTCTGGATTAAGATACTCTTTTACTACTTCGGGCATCAGTTCAAAAATCGTTTTAAGTGCGTTACTAAACTGAAATGATTTAGCGATGGTATTATGCCAAAGTAACATATCTTCTTGCAGGGTTTCTTGATCATTAAATAGTAAGGCCGCTGTAGTAGAGCGTAATAAAAACATTAAATCTCTTTGGCAATTTTCCGTAACATCTCCCTTAGAATTAATCAATAAATTGGGATCAATAAGTTTAGTTTTTGCCAAGACTTTTTCAATAATTTCTGGTAAAGCCAAACCTAATTTTTCATAAGCACTAAAACGATTTTCCATGGTTCTGAAATAACCGCTTAAAAATTCTAGTTCTTTTTTTGTGGCATAACGGCCATCAGTTTCCACACTTAAACGGGCTAAATTTGTTAACATTTTAATCTCCTTTTTTCTGGTTAATTGATAATTATTAATTATGTTAAGCTTCTGTAGTCTGGGATAAATATTGACTCGCTTTCCCTTGAGTTTCTTTGAGTAAATTCACTGTCGAACGAGTGATCAATTTGCCTGCTTGTACTAAAACTCTACCGTCAAGAGGGTGGAGAATATCTTGTTCGGCGCGTCTGCCGATTAATGTTTCAAGATCGCCCATCGCACTGATATACATACCGGGGGGCAGTTCAATGACGACTCCGTCACCAATTACCCGAGCTTGACAAGCTAAACGAGAGTTAGTTTTACAACTGGTGATGACTTCGAGAGTGCGTTTTTCGCGACGATTCAGGGGTGACAAACTTTCCATTCCTTCAGTGACATAGACGTGACAGGTGGAGCACATACCCCTACCCCCGCATTCTTCCATGACTTGGAGGTCTTCTTTGAGCAAAGCGCAGAGAATATTGTCGTTAGTTTGTATTAAAGTTTCTTGGTTAATGGGATTTAATTTAACAATTTTAGCCATTTTTTCTCCTCCTTTAACTACAAAGATTTTGCATAATTTGTTCATGGGTTTGTAGTTCTTGCACCCAGGTTATTACGGGTTTCAATCGCTCTTCTAAACCAATAATAAATAGATTAGATTTTGCCCCCATAGATTCGCAATTTGTCTGCACACAATGGAGATTTTGACCACTAATTTGACTAAAAAAAGAAGCAAAAATTCCGGCTTCCACATAACACATTGGTTGGTTAGTTTGGGGAGCATTTTCAGCGAAGGGAGAGTTATTATTGGTAATAACTAAAAAACCTTTGTGATGATAGGAAATATCTAAATCTATGCTGCCCCAACCGTGGGTTTTCCAAGATTGTTTTAAGCATTGAATTAACTCAATCATGGTCAGATTTTTGACGGGTTTTCGATAATATTTACTTACCTCTTCTCCGAAGCGGGTATAGAAATTTTTACCCCACCAACGACCACAATTAAATAATACTAATCCCGCAGCTTGACCTAATTCTTGATCCATTGTAGCATAAATGCTTTGAATTAAGGTTTCTGGTAATGCTAAAATACGATTTCCGGCTCTATTTTCGATCATTCCAGCTTCAAAATCACCCTGTAAATAGGCCGAGGGTGCGAAGTAATTACCGGGTAATTTTTCTTTAGTTAAATCAGCTATATTAATCATAGTTACTCCTTAATGTTAAAATTAATAAATTTACTTATGGTGTTGGCAAAATTGTGTTTTCAACCCTGATTAAAAAAGGTTGAAGTAAGGCGTATTTTTCCTCGGAAAGTAATTCTTTTAGTCTGGTATTTAACATTTGAGATAAAACCGTTTCTAGAGATTGCATTTCTTTAGCTTTAATCACATCTGTTAACCCTTCTAAAATATTTTGTTGCAAATATTCTTGACTATTAATTAACATTGCCCATGCACAATAACGCAAAATTGTGAGCCAATCTTTAAGAGCTTGTTCTAAGATTGCTTGTTCTATATTAGAATATTTTTCTTCTAATTGATTCGCAACTGGCTGAAAAATTATTACTTCATTCTCCCTGAGAAAATGATAAGCTTCTAAACGTTTTGCTAAGGAAGTCAAATGACTATTTAAAGCTTTTAAATCGCCTTGATTTAAAGTTTGATTTTCAGCTTTGTAGTAAAGATTGGTTAAATCAGTGTGCATAATTTTCTCTCTAAAATAAATCAGATAAGTCATTTAAGGAAAAATCGTCTTTTTTCTTAATCTTAGACTCTAAATTTGATGGTTTTTCTACTATCTTAGCAATTTCCGCCGCTTTTTCCCATTTGATATTTAAGAAAAACTCACTTACCGATATGGTCAAAGATAATTTTTTTAACTCATTTTGTTCACTAATTCGGTTAATTTTACCGCTCCAATTACAGGAATTAAAAAATTCTTCTACTGAAAAGATTTCGGGATTTTTGACCTGCTTATCTTCTGGTTGCTGCTCAATTCCTGCCCAATTAGTGCGACTAAAAAAATGTTCAACCGAGAGGGTTCTCCATTCAGAAAACTTTATTTGTTCTACAGTTTTGCTCGGCTTATTTTCCCAATTACAAAGGAGAAAAAAATCTTTTACTGATGTTACTAAATGACTCATTTTAAAAATTCCCCATGACGGAGTTTTTTCTCAATATCTTTAGCATTAGCTCCCTCATTTTTCCAAAAGGTTGCTGCATCAATTTTATCTTGTTTTCCTAAGAGAAACTTACAATAAGTTTCCCCCATGGAATAACATTGAATTTCGATGCAGCTTAACTGTTTTTTCAGTAATCGACCAAAGAAACCGGCGAATAAACCAGCATAAATATGGCAAACTGGTTTACCCACATCCCCCAAAGTACGAGCTACGGCCGAATCAAAAATATTAACAAATAAAAAACCATTTTGCTGGTCACTAAAATCCACCTCCCAGTTACCCCAACCTTGGGAAATAAAAGGCCACCACCAAGCTTCTAAGACAAATTTTAAATTCATATTGGCTATTTTTTGATTATATTCTTTCTCAAACCACTGCTGAAAAAAATGACAGTCTTTGATACCCCATTGATAACCAATATCATACATAATCACACTGGAAGCATCTCCCACTTCTTCTTGTAATCCTTCGATTAAACCGATAATAAAATCTTCTGTTACCAACATATTTCTCGCTTCATTCCAGTCAGTAATTATTCCCTTTTCTTGATTAAAAGAAAAAAATTTATTTAACCGATAATGTGCATGATTTTGAGGATATTTTTCTTTCAAATAAGAGGAAAAATTAGAATTTTGTCCTTGAGTTGTTGTTATCATTAAATCTCCTTTGTTTTCTTTTAACTTGATTTATTTTATTAGAATTTCCGCCACAATTGTTTCTTCAAAACCCCGAATAATTATACTACAATGGGCGATAAATTTTTCAATCCAAAGCTGTATTTTTTTTTGTTGTTCTTCGGTAATAAAATCATTAGTCGAACCTGTGAAGGTTATCTCTCCTGAATTACTAACTTCAAATAGCTCTAAGTCTAACTTATCTTGACTCGATTTCCAGTATTTGACCACCATATTTGTTCCCAAATATTTCTTAGCTAGATCACTTAATCTGTTTAACCAAGATAGGTAGGCATTTGCCTCCATTTTTAGTTGTAAAATTGCAAAAATATCCTTTTCTATTTGTGATAATTTATCAGCATAGATAGTTCCATTTGTGGCTAATTTTTGATGCATACTAATCAATAATTCTAATCGAATATATTTTTCCCTACCTTCTAAATCGTTAAAGCTTAAATTCGACGAAACTTGTGCTAAATTCAAGCTAATATTAGCACCTTGAATATTAATATTCAAGGTCATTTTTTGACGCACAAGTTTTTGTAAATAATAACGATGTAAGAGGGAAATTGACATACTGATACTGCTATAATTAGATACCGCTTTTACTGGTAATTTCTGGTAAAAAGGGTCATTCAACGCAAAGATTAAAGGACGGCTAATTACCAATATCCAGTAGGACCTTATGTATTGGTAGTTGTTATAAAAATAATACTACCAAAGCACGATGCCCCGGTACTATTATTTTTAATCTCCGTTCTCACGGGTAAAGTTGGCCTCGTCAATGTTAGAAAAGCTTGTCATTCCCAGTACACGGCCGTCTAGTCGGACTTATTTAATACTTGAACATAGAGCCTAGGACTGGCGTTCATCCTAGGGTATGATGACTTAACTAACGTAGCCCTCGAAAGACTTAGACTGCAACGGCTCTTATTTTCCAGTTATTACCAGAAAATACTAGATTTACGAGCAGTGATCAGAATATGGATTAAGATTAAGTTATTTTAACCTTGATCCTGCTAAGGATATCATACTAGCTAAATTAATTTACATATTGTAACAATTCTCTCATTTTTACCCCTGAGAAGTTAAAAAACTCTTTATTGATGGGGAAATTACTAAGTGAAAATACTTAACATTCGCAGAATTCGAGAGATTTATTCAATCAGAACCCCTAAAATTAGTAGGATAATTACACTAAGAAAATTGTTTATTTTTACTCAAATTTTGACTAAAAAAATTGATATTATTTAATCATAATATTTAGTTAAATCTCAATTTCAAAAATTTTAAATTATTTTTTCTGATTAGTTTTTAACACCTAATTTTCTGTTAATTAAAAGGGGAAGAATCTAATTTTTCTAAACTTATTATTTGATAGTAAAAATTAGTCGGAGATTCGGCGATCGCCAATAAAAGACGATCTTCTCCCCAAGGAGCGATCGCCGTGATGGTGGCGGAAACTTGAAAATACCCCCTAAGTTGGCCATTTTGGTTTAGTAAAACCACTTGTCCTGATTTTTCAGCAAGGACAAAACCCCAAGGAATAGCAACGGTCAAATTAGGATTAATATTTAAGTTGACACGGGTAACGCGAAAAGGTTGCAATTCAATAATTAGCCCTTGATTTGTGTTATTTTCAACGGCAAAAAGACGATGGGGATTAGAGAAACTTGGTATAATTTGAGATAAAATCAGAGGTAAAGAAACAGATTGTAACCAATTTCCACGACGAGTAAAAAGTTGAAAAATAGTTTTTTCAGTATCAGTAAAAATAGCTAATCCATGACGACTATCCAGGGCAAATAAATGAGTTAATTTCTGGAAAATTAACAGAGAATTAACCGGTTTCAAATTAGGTAATTTAAGGATTTGTAATTGACAGGAATTCTCGCTAAATTTCGCAATTGCTAACCATTTTTCTGCGGGATCAATAGCTGTTAAAACTGCGGACTTTTTCCAGACAAACAGCGAGTTTAATTCTATTTTTTCTGGTTTAATTTGATTTTTGTTAAACCGATAAAGGGAAGCTTCATCCGCAAAATTAACCACAATAAAAGCACTATCTTTAGTCAAATGAATCTGAGTAAAATGTGCCGGTAAATTAATTTGAAATTCTGGGGAAATATGAGGATGAGCACTGTGAAGCTGATCAATCACTAATTGTTCTTTCGTTACTTGATATATTTGATCATTATCAATGGTTAAATAATGAACGGACTTAGATAAAGGTATAGTTTCAAAAGGAGAATATCTGATTTGAATCTCATTATTAGTAACCCGTAAATTTCCAGGCTTAGTTGCTTTTTCTATTTCCAAAGCTAAGTTCACTAATTTCAGCATTTCTTCGGCGGATTTAAAACGATTTTGGGGCAATTTTTGTAAAGCTTTTGTAATCGTAGAACGAATTAAAAAAGGTACAGTATCTGGTATATTTACAGGTTGAGTTAAGTGAGCTTTTACTAATTCTTGATAGAGTCCAGAAAAAGGGCGATCGCCAACGATTAATTCAAATAATAAAATTCCGATCGCATAAATATCTGAACTTACAGAATAGTGGCCGTAAAATCTTTCGGGGGCCATATAGGCGGGTGAACCAATATAACCAGAATAGGAATAATTACTATCATTAATGGAGCGAGAAATACCAAAATCAGAGAGACGAGGAATCCAGCCCTGATTAGAGATATTTAGAAGTATATTTTCGGGTTTAATATCACAGTGAATTACACCTTGATGATGACAATAAATAATGCCTAATAACAAATCAGCAATCAATTGCAAACTATTTAGCCTACTAAGTTGCCTTGATTCCATCAAATCTCGTAACGTACCACCTTCGCAATAATCCATCACTACATAACGACCATGTTCAAAATATTCAAGAGAATGACAAGGGACAATATTCGGATGTTTCAGGGTAAGTAAAAAACGAAGTTCTCGTAAAAATTTATGGGTAGAAAAATTTTTCTGCTCAAGGGATTTAAGAGCTACTAATTGTTTACTTTCTCGATTCAAAGCACAAAAAACTTTGCCAAATTGTCCTTGTCCAACTAAAGCTAAAATGTGATATTTAGAAGCAGGTAAAGGAGGAGACTTTATCGTTAAAACCTTATTCATATCACCACTAAAACAACTATTATAGTTATATCTTATCAACTTTGATAAGATATAACTATAACTTATTAAAACTTAATATTAATTTCATTTTTTTTAGGTAATGGTAAAATTATTTATTAATCGTTAACTTATTTGGCCTAATCAAAAAAATTTTTTATCTAAATAAACAGTATCTTAAATATTGGCTAATTTATAATGCTCTCAAAACTAACTAGATAATTTTGAGAAAAAGTATCTAATTATACCAATTTTATTTAATATTGCAACAGTTACAAATTAATCAGAAATCCGATTTTTAACCAATCTTTAAGTTTTTGACGAGATTTTTCGCAAAAATCGGATTTCGCAGGCTGTAACAATATTTTATCAAAATGGTCTTAAATAATGAAATAACAAAAACAAAATCTTATTAAAATTGCGGCTAAAAAATTAAAAAAGTGCTGAATTTTTGAAAGAAAAGTTAGTAAAATTATCAGACAATATTGTTTGATCAAAATTACGGATAATGCGATTACAGCGAGCGATAAATTGTTCAATCCATAACTGTATTTTTTGTTTTTGTTCTAAGGTAATCTTGGTATTTTGAGCACCTTTAAAAATGATTTCACCGGAACTATTTACCTCAAAACTATCTAAACCAGATTCATTAGGCTGACTAGCTTTCCAATAACTAGCAACCATTTTATTACCTAAATACTTGCAAGCAGTAAGACTTAATTTATTTAATAAAGATACATAAATAAAACCATCAAAACCCAATCCTAAAATAGTAAAAATATTCCTTTCTATTTCTGATAATTTATCAGCATAAATAGTACCATTATCTGCTAACTTTTGATGCCAACTAATTAATAATTCAAGTTCAGAAATTTTCGCCATTGGTAAAGAATTAGTTAAGTCTGAGTCAGTGGGAAATTCATTTAAAGTTAAATTAATGCGCGCACCTTGAGCTTTAATTATTAAACCAGATTTTTGACGGATAATTTTTTGCAAATAATAACGATTTAAAGGTGATATTTCCATAGTTAAATTAATTATTGATTATAATATTAAAGAAGATTAAAAACTTTAATCTTCTTTACATTCACTATATCAACTTCCTTAATTATTGTGCATCGGTAAAATTAAGGAATTATTACTCATTAAAATTACTGAAAGTAAGTCTCCGTAAAATTACTAATCACCTATTAAGTAATTTTACAGAGACTACTCCTCGCAATTTTGGCTCAATGCTCGTATTTAATCCCACTCAATACTTCAACTAAACCCACCAAGGTTTTTCGTTGGTACGAGGATCAGTTTCTGACCAAGGATAAAGCCAGATGGAATCACCAACTACCGACACATGAACCAATTTTAACGGACGATTAGCCGGACCGCGCAACACTACCCCTTGATCAGAATAACGAGAACCATGGCAAGGACATTGGAACTCCTCATCAATTCCGTTCCAAGGAAAAGTACAACCTAAATGGGTGCAATTATTCACAATTCCCCAAGGGTGCAGTGTTCCGTCTTCCTGTATCGTTAAATAGGTTGGCTCACCTGCCAAACCCGCCACTAAAGCTCGAGTTCCGGAGATTTCTGCTAAAATTTGACGAGCGGGGATGGGATTGCCTAATATATCTTTGGCGATCATTCCCCCACCTTCTGTCGTTTCCGAGGGAGGACTAAAAAACTTGGCGGCGGGAACAACAGCGACCCCGACAACGGTTGCAACTACTGAACCAGTTAAAAAATTCAGCAACTGTCGACGAGACATGGACGGACTTTCTAAGGCGTTTTCCATAATGTTAATTTTTGTTAAGATATGTATTATTATATAACTAGAAAGTTATAAATAACAAGGAGAAAAAATGATCCGATTATTAATTGCGGTGGTTATGGGGGTTTTCCTCTGGATAGAGAATCCGGTAAATGCTTATGCTGAGGGCATTTCAGGGGAAGTAGTTCAGGCGATCGAGTCCATTGAAAATATAGATTTGATGAGAAGTGAGTTAGCGAAAAGTTTGGAAAATGCCACCGAACCCCCGACCATGGAGACCTTTAAAGAAGTGTGTCGGCCTGTGGGAATGAGATTAAAGGAGGTAGGAGCAGAAAATGGCTGGCAAGTAAAGCAAATTGCCCAAAAATACCGTAATCCGGCCCATGCTCCCCAAACTTTACACGAAACCATGGCGATCGCCAAATTTGAGCAAAACCCCGATTTAATCGGTTTTTGGGAACAAGAAAACCTCAAAGGTGAACCTGGAATCCATTATTATCGTCGAATTAACGTGAGTAAAAGTTGTTTAGCTTGCCATGGTGTAAAAAATACTCGGCCGGAGTTTATTGCTGAAAAATACCCGCAAGATTTAGCTTTTGATTTTAAAGAAGGTGACTTACGGGGGGTTTATTCCGTCTTTATTCCCGAACTTAAAAAAGCACTTGAAAATAAGACACCGTAACTGATTAGAAATACTTGACAAAATTAAGGTTTGATGCTATAAAATAATAGCCAAAAAAAAGTTGTAAAGTGCGTCACTGGCGATAACTTATCGTTTTAATAATTATCAAGCAAATGTGACGCACCCTACAGATTTGTGAGCGAAATCCGATTTCTGAAAATTTATAGTAATTCCAATTAAGATTAGAACAGTTAAAAAATAGGTTCGTAGTTGCGCTTTAGCGCTTCTTAGGACTAAAGTCCAACAACAAACTAAAAACTTTTGTTTAATTTTTATTTGGAATTACTATAAGGATTACCAACTAATCCGAAAACTATTGCTAAACCTCCTAAGATTGCTAGAATAAAAATGATGTACCCCCCTACCCCCCCTTGAAAGGGGGGAAGTTACCCATCAAAACACCACGATTAATAAACTCTTGAAACTCAAGTCGCTTATCTAAACCGTCAATTTTTTCTTCTAATCTTGCTTGACCAATTTTTAAATCTGTAACATCGTTTTCAATTCTCTCTAATTTTTGGTCAATCTTTTCAAATTGTCGGTCAATTTTTTCAAATCGTTGATCCAGATATTCCTTTAAATCCTGCTCGATCATTACTGACATAAGCTAAACTCCTTGTTACATAATAGTTTTTTGAGAAAAATTTGGGAAATTTTAAATTTATTCCCATTTTTTTTCTTAATTTACCAGTAATGCACAATGCGGTAAATATATCAAGCGAGCAGGGAACATCTACAAAGGGAAATCGCCCGTTAGGGAGGATTGTCAAGTTAGTATGGGCAATTAATTGCGGTGCATCACTTTAAAAATGCTAGATAAATTGGACTAAACTACAAAATCAGTCGCCGTAATTAAACTAGATTCAACCCCCATTAAAGTTGCTAATAATTGTTGACCTAATTTAATTTGGGTATCAGAGCCAACATCAATGATGGCTAACTTGCCAAAAGTTAATTTCCCTGTTAATTGCAATTTATCGCTTCCATCTTCAAAATCGGTGATTCTATCTGTACCTGAAGAGGAAACCAAGACAAAAGTATCGCTTCCTGCTCCCCCCGTTAAGGTATCTTTACCGTTACCACCGGTTAAAATGTCGTTTCCTGCATCACCATATAGCTTGTCGTTGCCATCTTTCCCGAACAGGCGATCGTTGCCATCACCACCAAATAAATTATCGGCGACGGGTGAACCATAAAACAAGTTATCTTGAGCTGTTCCTAAATATGTGGCGTTATATTCGACAGCTCCAATATCGACTTTTCCGGCGATACGTTGAAAACCTCGTTGGTCAAATGGGAAAGGTTCACTGATATTACCATCTTGGTCTAAATCGTAGGTATCTTGGGGAAGCAACGCTGATGAACCGGCATTAATAACAGGACTACCGGGGAGGGGAGCATAACTAAAAATAGGATAACCTAAAATTGAGCCGCCATTATCTTGAATTTCTGTTAATAAGGGGTCAACTCCCACCATATCAGTACCTGTTCCCACTGTACCAGTTGCATTTGTGACATCACCAATCAAATTATAAGCATTACCTGTAAATTCACCCGATAAATTATTATTAATTCCCTCGGAATCTGTATTATTAGCAATGATATTGTTTTGTAAACTTACTGTACCATAATCATTATAAATACCTGCTCCTCCTTCATCCTGATAAGGATCAACAAGAGCATTATTAACAATGGTATTATTAATTAAAGTTGCTTTACCATCATTATATAAACCACCACCAGAATATATCGCATCATTATTACTAATAGTATTATTAATTAAGGTTAATGTCGCCTCATTATATAAACCACTACCCTCAGAAGCAGAATTATTACTAATAGTATTATTAATTAAAGTTGCTTTACCATCAGAATTAGATAAACCACCACCCTCCCTATTAGAAAAATTACCAGTAATAATATTATTAATTAAAGTGATTTCACCACCCTTATTAAATAAACCTCCTCCATTCTCATTAGCCATATTATCAGTAAAAATATTATTATTTAAAGTTGCTGTACCCTTATTAAATAAACCTCCTCCTCCTGTATTCCATAATAGAGCAGTATTACTAATAAATTTACTATTATTAATAGTTAAAGTACCAGTATTAAATAAACCACCACCATTACCTGCCATATTATCAGAAACGATCGCCCCTTCTAAAGTAAGATTTCCTGCATTATGAATACCACCACCTACAGTAGATTTACCACCAAAAACTTTAACATTTTCTAAAGTTAAATTACCACCATCTAAAACCTGAAAAATGCGGTCCCTAAATAACAAATTAGAACCATCAATAATTGCTTGACCATTTACACTTTTAATAGTAACATTAGCCCCATTTCTAATATCTAAATCCCCCGTTTTAGCATTATTTTCGCTACTTCCTTCCTGAGTTAAAGAGTAAATTTGACCTCCTTGTAACTCAATAATATAATCATTATTCGGGTTAGAATTAGCGGTAATAATAGCATCCCGTAAAGATAAACCATCAGTTTTATTACCGTCATTTTGGTCAATAGTTGTATTAACTTTCAGAGTAATAGTAGCCATGATTAGAAAACCTCATTAATTATATTTGATTTCTAAATTATATTTTGTTTTTTTTCAAAACGCCGATTGTCACAAAAATTTACAAAAAAATTATTTGTAGAGTGGACAGACTAAATACCAGTTTATCGTGGGGTGCGTCACCCGATCTACGAGTTAAGGTGACACATCCTACTTGAGGGAGTGATCTTATCTTGGTTTAATTATCGTGTTTCAAAAATCTTTTAAAAACCAGATTTCTCAGAGAAATCTGGTTTTTTCTTATTAGAAATTTTTGACAAAAATCAGTTTTTATGCTAAAAAAAATTGCCAGGTGCGTCACTTGCGATAACTTATCGTTTTAATAATTATCTGGAAAATGTGACGCACCCTACAGTCTATTTAATTTATAATTTTAGATGAAACCCTATCAACAAATATTAATTCAAGAATGTGGCGAACCTTTAATCGCAATTCCCTTAGATAAATTTAGCGTCGAAACTCCCCCACCTTATGAAAAATTAGGAGCAAATTACGGGGATAAATCACCCTATTTTTTACGTCAGGGTGTTTTAGAAGCGTTAATTAAAGCACAAAATTATTTAGATACCCTTAAAAAAGGTTGGAAAATTAAGGTTTTTGACGCTTATAGACCGCTACAAGTACAGCAATTTATGGTAGATTATACCTTTGATTTATTGCTAACTGAAAAGGGCTTAAAATTAGACACATTATCCTTAGAAACTAAGCAGAAAATATGGGATGAAGTCTATAAATTCTGGGCAATTCCTAGCGATAATCCGAATACTCCTCCTCCCCATTCTACCGGTGCAGCCATTGATGTTTGCTTGGTTAATAATCAGGGAAGAATTGTTAATATGGGAGGAGAAATAGATGAAGTTTCAGAGATTTCTTATCCTAATTTTTACGCAAATACTAATAATTTAAACGAAAAAATTTACCACGAGAATCGCGTTTTATTAAATCAGGTCATGGAATATGCGGGATTTTTGCGTCATCCTAATGAATGGTGGCACTTTTCACAGGGTGATCAACTTTGGGCTTGGCTCTCTAATCAGACAAGCGCCCGTTATGGTAGGGTGTGTTAGCCAACGGCGTAACGCACCAAAAGGGTGCGTTACATTATCATTAACGCACCCTACGAGTTATGCTATAATTTTCCTTTGTATTTTAGTAATTAATATTAAAAAACGTGTTAATACAGGAAAGAAAAGCATCAATTAAAACAGGAATTTTAGGCGCAGTTGTGTTTAGTATTGCCTATTTTTTAGTGAAAATAATTAATATTTTATCCCATAATTTAAGCGGTGAAATTAATATTTTTAACCTAATTATTTCCCTAACTACAGGATTTTTGTTTGCTGTAACTTACCGTTATATTATTAAAAACGACGAAAATCCTCATTTAAAAGATGGCGCAGTTTTTGCATTTGCTATTATTAGAACTTTCGGAATTGAATTTAATTTTGATGATATTTTTACGATAATGATATTAGGAATAGGGAATATATTTTGTTTTTTAGTAACCCGTTATAGTCTAGATTTTGCCTTAAAAAATAATTGGATTAAATATTTTTATTAAGTAAGATGTAAGAAATCCGATTTTTAACTAAATATAAATTATCACAATTCAAATAAATTTAAAAAATCGGATTTCTCAAGATCAGAAATGCGATCAGAAATCCGATTTTTAACTAAATATAAATTATCACAATTCAAATAAATTTAAAAAATCGGATTTCTCAAGATCATAAAAGTTAAATCTCGTAATCAACCGCAAGAATATCCGCTAAAATTGGTCTGATCAAATTTACGACAACCTCTTGGTGAAAATGATTGGTCTGATAAGCATCAAGGGCCGCTTTATTGTCAAATCTTACTACTAAACCATGTTGAAAACCTTGGCTGCGATCGCCAAAATTATCCCCACAGGACAAATCAATTATCCCAGGAATTTTATCTTTTAAACCCCGAAGATTCTCAATTGCAGCGTTAATTTGTTCGCTGGTAGCTTCGGTTTTCCACTTAAATAAAACGATATGTTCAATCATTATTTGAAATCCAGTAATAAACAATTGTAATAATTTTATAATAATTGTGTGCTAAATAATTAATGTTATTGTAAACTAAAGATAGTTATTGGTTAAAATATGTTCAACAAAAATACGATTCTTTCCATTCTCTTAATCTTTATCCCGATTTCTATTGCAGCACATTTTTTGCAGTGGGGAGAGTCAATAGTTTTTATTACTGCAGGTGTAGGAATTATTCCACTAGCGGCATTTATGGGGGAAGCAACGGAAGAAATTGCCGTAGTTGTTGGTCCTAATTTGGGCGGTTTATTGAATGCAACTTTCGGCAATGCTACCGAATTAATTCTTGCTTTTATTGCTTTGAAAAGTGGCTTAATTGACGTGGTAAAAGCGACAATTACTGGCTCAATTATCAGTAACTTACTGTTAGTAATGGGTTTTGCTATGTTCCTCGGTGGATTACGCTATAAAGAGCAAGATTTTCAACCAATGGCTGCCCGTTTAAATGCTTCTTCCATGAATTTAGCTGTGATCGCCATTCTCATACCAACTGCGGTACAATATACATCTACTGGTATCAGTGAAACGACGTTACAAACCTTATCGATCGCCGTGGCAATTGTGTTAATAATTGTCTATGGTTTAACTCTATTATTTTCGATGAAAACTCACTCTTATTTGTATGATGTGGGGGTAGCAGAATTAGATGATGATAATGAGGAAACACCAATAGAAAAACCGAATTTATGGTTTTGGGTAATGATTTTATTAATTGTTACTTTAGTCGTAGCTTTTGAATCGGAATTATTAGTAGAATCTTTGGAAGTTGCGACGGAAGAATTAGGGTTGAGTTCCTTATTTACTGGTGTTATTTTATTGCCGATTATTGGTAATGCTGCTGAACACGCCACCGCAGTTACAGTAGCACTTAAAAATAAGATGGATCTATCTGTATCTGTGGCAGTTGGTTCGAGTTTACAAATAGCTTTATTTGTAGCTCCAGTATTAGTAATTGCAGGCTGGATTATTGGCCAACCAATGGATTTAAACTTTAATCCCTTTGAATTGGTAGCGGTTATGGTGGCTGTTTTGATTGCAAATTCTATCAGTTCTGATGGTAATTCTAATTGGTTAGAAGGAGGTTTGTTGTTAGCTACTTATCTAATTTTAGGTTTAGCTTTCTATTTTCATCCTGTTTTAAGTTAGGTTAATTTGGTGGGTTTTTCCCACCGAAAAATTAGCTTAATTTTGATTATTATAACTTGAAAA
Source organism: Synechococcales cyanobacterium S06 (assembly GCA_011391125.1). Classification (GTDB taxonomy): domain Bacteria; phylum Cyanobacteriota; class Cyanobacteriia; order Cyanobacteriales; family JAABRE01; genus JAABRE01. The sequence continues at coordinate 12,088 of JAABRE010000042.1, read as the reverse complement.
TTCACAAGTAATTTGTAACAAGTAGCTTAAACTTTTTGATTTCAAAAGTTTGTTACTGTACAACCTAAACTAAAACTTATTTAAGCAAATTAAGGCGAATTTAAGGAGCTTATTTAAGATATTTTAAAATCCTGATTAACACTTAGATTATAGCAATCCTCTTGAAATTGTAAGCCAGACGTAGCCTGCTACATCTCTACAGTAAAAGGTTAGTGAAAACAATTTTTTACAACCTATTTAGGATTGCTATATAATAATTAAAAATACCTTAATTTATCACCATGGAAGTAACTTCAAGTTTAATACAATTAATTTCCTCTTTATTGTTTTTAGTCGGACCAACGTCCTCAGAAGGAGGAAATATTCCCAAAGTTGCTGGAGAGCAGATTATTTTTAATAATGAAAAACAATTTGTAGTTAAAGAATATAAGCAAATGCCTTGTCCTTTAAAAGTAACAGATTATGTAACTATTTACGAGGAAAATATTAATAGTTGTGTTTATGTCCCTCCCACAGAATTAATTAAATTATTTCCCCAAAATAAGTAATTTATTAATAAAAAAGTCGGCTTAAACCGACTCAAATTTATTTTGATGATTAATTAAAATTTATCCCTAATTACCACTTCATTATAATCAAGTTGACCTGCACGATCACCTGCGGGTTTGACAGGTTTACCAATGGGCAACATCATTCCAATAACATGATCTTCAGGCAAGTTGATAATATTAGCCACGGCATTGGGGTCAAAACCAATCATGGGACAACTATCATAACCCATGGCTTTCGCTGCAATCATCAAGGTTTGGGCAGCAATTCCACAGGAGCGCATTGCTTCATCTCGTTGCAATTGATCTTTACCATCATAAAAACTGGGAATCATTGGTACAATTGCATTACGGACTTCTTCGGGAGCATTTTTCCAGTAACGTTCTGGATGTTTCGCCCAACATTTTAAGTCTGCACAGACAATAATGACGATGGAAGCATCGCTAACTTGAGCTTGATTCCAAGATGCTGCTCTAAGTTGCTGTTTAATTTCAGTCTCGGAAACCACCACAAAACGCCAATTTTGCTGATTAAAGGAAGTTGGCGACAACATGGCGTGTTCTAGCAATAGTCTGATTTCTTCTTCCGTCATTTGATGGGAAGCATCATAATATTTAACCGATCTTCTTTGTTTAATTGCCTCAAGTGCGTCCATAATTCCTGTTAGTTATTAATGAGTATTAATAACTATCATAAATTATGTTTGTTAAAAATTCTTATTTAAGTTTTTAACAAACATTTATAATATTTAATTAGGTGTTTGTTAAAAATTATTAATTAAGATAATTAAACAGCTTTAACTAACACTGAATTACCTTCAATTTTTGCTTGATATAATTTTAATGGTTTTTTCGGCGGTCCTTTTAAAACTTGTCCTTGGGTGTTAAATTCAGCACTATGACAAGGACAAAGATATTTACTATCACCTTGACTCCATTTAACGGTACAACCGTCATGGGAACAAGTGGGATTAACTGCTAATAAAGTATTATTAGCATTACGAACGACTAAAATTTTACCGACAGGAGATTTTTTATTAAGAATTTGACCTTTTTGATTTAATTCTGTTACCGTTCCTACTGTTTGAAAACCATCAGCTCTTGTGTTACCTTTCACTTCTGAACTAAGATCATTTTCCGCAACTGCGGCGATCGCCATAGGTAAAGAACTAGCGACCATACCAACTGTTATCCAACCCAAAAATTCACGACGTTCCATAAAATTGACCTTAATATTTTTGCTAAAAACTATCGAAAAAGGAGAGTAAAAATAATAGCCTAATTATTACATAAATCCGATTTGTTTACTTTGTTGAATTGTGATAATTTTTAGGTAGTTAAAAATCGGATTTATCATAACTCTCCTTAAGGAAATAACGAGACAAAAAGGCTAAATTACCTTTTGAAATTCGTCTTTAGGTTCACCACATTCAGGACAATTTTCAAAAGCAAGCTGATCAGTAGTTAAACCACATTCAGGACACACATAAAACGCAACATTAGACCTCTTGCGAAACATAATTAGATTTTTTTGTCATACTGAGCGAAACACAGTGTAGCGAAGTATCTCGGAGATTCTTCGCTGCCGCTCATAATGACCATTTTTCATACTTTCGCAAGAGGTCTAATACCAACTTTCCACTGTTCCAAATTATTGAGAGCTTCTGTATAATACGATGCGTGTCCTGCTTCAGCTTCTTCGGCAAAAGTCAAGGTACGAATGGCTTCCAAATTGCCAACGGATTTAGCTTGAGCGATAAATTCAGGATACATGGTATCTCTTTCGTAGGATTCCCCCTCAATGGCTGCTTTGAGGTTTTCTGAGGTGGATTTTACTTCGGGAGTTTCAATTTTATCGGTTGGAGTACTCCCCATTTGAGTAATCACAGCAGCATGATTATCGCGGTGAATTTGTTCGGCTAAAGCAGCTGCGCGAAAGAGAGTTGCTACTTTTTTATAACCCTCTTGATCTGCTTTTTTAGCAAATGCTAAATAACGGACATTGGCGTTAGATTCTCCATTATAAGCTGCTTGAAGATTCTTAAGAGTAGTTGCATTTTTATCAGTATTAGCTGCTATTTCCGTAGTGTTTTTAATTGCCATTGCTGATGGAGACAAAGTAGCATAACCTACCAGGGTAAAAAGACTAATTACTGAGGCTAAAATGAGGGGAGTTTTTGCTTGAGAAAAGTTAAAGTTTTTCATTTTTAATAGTGACAAAAGTAGTTAATTTTAGTGAATAAATTATTAGCTAATCGGAATTTTGAGGACGTTTTTTAAAGATACCTGTCATGACAATTCCACTTACTAACATCCCAATTAAACCTAAACCATTTAAAAATACATAGATAGGTTTTAATTGCTCGCCTAAATATTCTCCTTGATGAATTACCATGAGAAATTCCCGCGCTTCCTTTTCTACTCCAAACCAACTTCCAGCTAATCTATAGATTATTCCTGTTATTGCCGTAATAAAAAAAGGTAAAAATAAAATTGGCGCAAGGGTGCGATGTATTTTACGAAATTGACGTATATCCATAATTTTTCCGCGATAAATTAGCTCAATTAGCTTTATAGAAATAGCTTAGTAAACAAAAGTAAAAAACTCGGAAAGATCATTAATTATCTGTGGAACAGGTACATTGTTTTGCTTATCAATAAACAAATGGTAACTGTACTTTGAAACAACTACCGACTCCTAATTCACTGGTAACGGTTATTTTACCTCCGTGTTTGTTGGCAATACTTTTGGCAATTGCTAACCCCATTCCCATGCCTCCGGAGCGCTTTTCTCTGGCTTGATCAGCCCGCCAAAAACGGTCAAAAACATGATCTAAATCAGTTTTTGCAATCCCAATTCCACTATCTGTTACCGTAATAATTATCTGCTCTTTAATACTCTGCATTTTTAGCTCGATTTCACCATCAATTGGGGTATATTGTAAGGCATTTTCGAGTAAATTGGTAAAGATTCTTTTTAATTGTAAAGCATCTCCATTGACAAAAATATTGGCTAATAAATAATATTTAAAATTAATATTATTCTGCTCAAATTTAATTTCTAATTCGTCTATTAAATCTTCCAAAATTTCTTCAAGAGGTACTTTAATCCAAGTTTTCGTAATAGTTGGTTGCTCCATTTTTGCTAATAATAATAAATCCTCGACTAAATGTGTCATTTGATCAGCAGAATGGGCGATCGCATTTACTTTTTTTCGATCCTGAAGATCAAGATTTTCGCTATGAGATTCGAGAATATCAAGAGAAGTTTTGATAACAGTTAAAGGCGATCGCAATTCATGGGAAGCATCCGAGGTAAACTGTTTTAATTGTTCAAAACTTTTTTCAACCGGTCTAATTGCCTGACTTGTTAGCCAAACTCCGCCTAAACCTGTCAAAATTAGGGCAAAAATTCCGCCTAAACTTAATCCCCAACGTAAATGACTTAATTCTAATTCTAAGGGTTGTATGGACTCACTAGCCCGAATATAACCGGCTATTTGCGGCTTACCTGTGTGATGATTAACATACATTACCGGTAAAATTAAACTACGAATTTGATCTTTTTGGATCAAACTGGACTCAGCTTTTATTAATTTTGTATCTAAAGACCAATTGGGGAATAAATTTCCCTCTTTTACTAATAATTGATGTTTCTCATTAAACCATTCTACTCCTTGAAAATGATTAGGAAGAATAGGCAGATTAAGAAACTGATTATTTTGGTATCCTTCCATTAAATTAGTGATATTTTTGGCTGAATTTTGCTCATATTTATCATCATCATCATAACCTTTTTTATGTTCAGAAGCTTCATGTTTAACAATGTCAAAAGTTTGAGCCGCTGTTTCCGCTAAAGTTAATAAATGACGATCCAACTGTTGATAAATACTCTGGGCTACAAATTGATGAATTGCGATTCCTGTTGTCCCTAAAATTGTTACCATTACCCCTAAATAGGATAATAATAAACGTAATTTTAGTGCCTGAAATTGGGAATTAGATGTTGGGATTGAGCCGATAACCAATGCCATAAATTGTCTCAATTAAATTACTAGGAGCTCCGACTGCTTTTAATTTTAATCTTAAACTGCGTAAATGAACTTTAACCGTTTCTTCCCCCGGTGAATCTTCATAGGTCCATAAATGATCTAAAATCATACTACGGTTTAAAAGGCGATCTCCACTACGCAAAAATAATTCTAATAAAGCATATTCTTTGGGAGTTAAATGTAGTAAATGACCGTTATATTTAACTTCAGCTTTACTGGGATCAAGACTTAACTTTTCCCAAGTTAAAATCGGAGGTAAACTGGTATTTCCTCTCCGTAATAAAGCTCTAATTCTCGCTAGTAATAACTTAAATTCAAAAGGTTTAATAATATAGTCATCTGCTCCTGAATCTAACCCCATAACCTGAGCTAAATTATCATCTTTTGCTGTTAACATTAAAATGGGAATAGATGAGCCATTTCTTCTTAATTTTTGACAGACAGTAATACCATCAACTTTAGGTAACATCCAATCTAAAATGATTAAATCATAGCTAAACATTGCCAATAAATCTAAGGCAAATTGGCCATCTTTTGCGATTTCCACAGTATATTTTTCATTAATTAAACCTTCGGCTAAACTATCAGCAATTCTCTCATCATCTTCCACTAATAAAATTTTCATTTTTTTGATAATTCATAAGATTATTAGGACGCGGCAAAATGGTTGTCCCAAATATAGTATAATAATCCAATTGTGGAACAGGCCTCTTGCTGCGTTCCAGCTCTTAAAGAAAGCTTAAATCAAAATGAATCTTATAGAAATACTCACCCAAGATTATCAAAGATTTCCTGTTAATCAAACCTATAATATTTACGCTGAAAATGTATATTTTCAAGACCCATTAAATAGGTTTACAGGAATAAAACGTTATCAACAAATGATCCAATTTATGACAACTTGGTTTAAAAATATTGAGATGAAATTACATAATATTGAGCAAAAAAATGAGACCATTTATACACAATGGACACTTGAATGGACTACTCCTTTACCTTGGCAACCAGCGATCTCCATTTCCGGTAGAAGTGAGTTAAAATTAAACGAAAATAACCTCATTATTTCCCATCTTGACTATTGGGATTGTTCCATTTGGGATGTGATTAAACAGCATTTTTAGCCGATCGCTAAATAAAATATGTTAACATTTTATTTAATACTTGGAAAAACCCTTTTTAATTATGACTGTTGCTCTCGAACGTGAAATAATTTATCCTGATAGTGATGGACAACCCATGGCCGATAACACAAAACAGTTTCGTTGGATTGTATTTTTTAAAGAAAATTTAGAGTGTTTATTTGCTCAGAATGATCAGGTTTTTGTTGCTGGAGACCTACTTTGGTATCCGGTGGAAGGAAAACCCGAACTTCGCGTCGCTCCCGATATTTTTGTGGTTTTTGGCCGCCCTAAAGGCGATCGAGGTTCTTATCGTCAATGGCAGGAGGAGAATATTACTCCCCAAGTTGTCTTTGAAATCCTTTCCCCTGGTAACACTTTAAAGGAAATGATCAAAAAACAGCAATTTTACGATCGCCATGGAGTTGAAGAATACTATCTATATGATCCTGATCGCCATGAATTAACCGGACTACAAAGACAAGAAGGTCATTTGATCTTTATTGAAGATATGTCCGACTGGACAAGTCCTCGACTGGGGATACGTCTAGTGATGACTCCCGAAACCTTAGAGGTGTATTACCCAGATGGTAGCTCCTTTTTAACAACCATAGAATTTAAACAACGGGCGGATCAAGCACAACAACGTGCTGACCAAGCACAACAACGTGCTGACCAAGAACAACAACGTGCTGACCAAGAACAACAACGTGCTGATCAAGAACAGCAACGTGCTGAAGCCGCCGAGTTAGAAATTCAACGATTGCGTGAACTTTTGCAGCAATCAAGAATTGACATCAAAGGCGAATAATTGGCTTCATTTTAATCTAATTTAGCAACAGTTAGATATCCGATTTTAACAGTAATCGGATTTTTTTTCAGTGAGAGGAATATTTTAACAAATAGGGAGAGCAGTCGTTAAACACCCTAAAAATAACGTAAAGTAATGTAAACCTTTTCTAAGCGAGGATAAAATCAAACCATGCGCGTAATTTTAATGACTGGTAAGGGGGGAGTTGGCAAAACCTCCGTGGCTGCTGCAACGGGGTTACGTTGCGCCGAATTGGGCTATAAAACCCTTGTTTTAAGTACAGATCCGGCCCATTCCTTGGCCGATAGTTTCGACTTGGAATTAGGTCATGACCCCGTGAAGGTAAAACCCAACTTGTGGGGTGCGGAATTAGACGCACTCATGGAATTAGAAGGCAACTGGGGCGCAGTAAAACGCTACATCACCCAAGTCTTGCAAGCTCGGGGTTTAGACGGTGTGCAAGCTGAAGAACTTGCCATTTTACCTGGCATGGATGAAATTTTCGGACTGGTCAGAATGAAACGCCACTACGATGAAGGGGATTTTGACGTTTTGATTATTGACTCAGCGCCCACGGGAACAGCATTAAGGTTGTTGAGTCTTCCGGAAGTTGGCGGCTGGTATATGAGAAGATTTTACAAACCTTTACAAAGTATTTCAGTTGCTTTACGCCCTTTGGTTGAACCTATTTTCAGACCGATCGCCGGATTTTCCCTTCCTAACAAGGAAGTGATGGATGCTCCCTATGAATTTTACGAGCAAATTGAGGCTTTAGAAAAAGTTTTGACTGATAACACAAAAACTACGGTTAGGTTAGTAATGAATCCGGAAAAAATGGTAATCAAAGAGTCATTGCGCGCCCATGCTTACCTTAGTTTATATAACGTTTCGACGGATTTAGTAGTAGCAAATAGGATAATTCCTGAGACAGTAAATGATCCATTTTTTGAGCGTTGGAAAGAAAGTCAGAAAATTCATAAACAGGAAATTTACGATAATTTTCACCCTTTACCTATCAAAGAAGTCCCCCTTTATTCAGAGGAAATGTGCGGTTTAGAAGCGTTAGAAAGGTTAAAAGAAACCCTTTATAAAGACGAAGATCCGGCACAAGTTTATTACAAAGAAAATACTCTCAAAGTAGTACAAGATGGCAGTAATTATAGCTTAGAATTGTATTTACCCGGTATTCCCAAACAACAAATTCAGTTAAATAAAACCGGAGATGAACTTAATATTAGAATCGGGAATCATAGACGAAATTTAGTATTACCTCAAGCTTTGGCCGCTCTCAATCCATCCGGGGCAAAAATGGAAGATGACTACTTAAAAATAAAATTTGCTAACGTAGTTAACGTGTAATGTTTGTAGTTTAAAAAACAATATTAAGTAGGGTGGGCCATGCCCACCTAGGTATTTTTATGTTATAGGTTAATTAAGGTATATTTTCATCTTGAATCATAATTTCCACGCAATTTTTAAGGTCATCTAATTTTGTGTTAATAATATCCCAAATAACTTCATAATCAAGGGAAAAATAAACATGAGCAATAATATTTCTTAAGCCAATGATATTTTTCCAGGAAATTTATGCTTGTTGTTTTCTAATATTTTCGGGTATCTTTTTACTAGCTTCACCGATAATTTGTAAGTTATAGTAATTCCAAATAAAAATTAAACAAAAGTTTTTAGTTTGTTGTTGGACTTTAGTCCTAAGAAGCGCTAAAGCGCAACTACGAACCTATTTTTTAACTGTTCTAATCTTAATTGGAATTACTATAAAAATAACGGCATCTAAGGTTTTTTCATCTTCTAATAATTCGTTTAAATTCATTTGAGCAGTATATTTTTTTATTTTGTTGATACTTGCGAGTATATCATCTAGGTATAGTTTAATACTTCGTGACATCAATTGCCTCCTTTAAGACGATATCTTTGATTCTTGGTTTTAAAGAGTTACGGGTTACTAAATCGACTTTTTTGTTAAATAAATCTTCTAAATAGAATTTTAAACCCATATAACCATCAAAGGTTGCACTTCCTTTAAATTCGACCAGAAAATCTAAATCGCTGTTTTCGTTGGCTTCATTTCTAGCAGTTGAACCAAAAAGCGCAAGAGTTTTAAGATCGAATTTTTCAAACAGATTTTCTTCTTTTTTTAGGGTTGTTAAAACAAGTTCTAAGGTGAGGATTTTTTCGTTAATTTGACTTACCATAAGGGAAAAATTAAACACAAAAACGAGAGAATATTAATTATTATAGCTGCTTTGAAAATCGATTATACTATTAGATAGTTATCTCTTCTAAAAAAGAGTTTAATTTAATAAAAATTAACATTTTTTTGCTCTCAAATTTTTAGTGTAATGTTAATTTTTATTAATAAATATTTAAGGTATCTGTCATGCTTCATCATATTTCTATTTCTGCCAACGACCCTCCCCGAGTTGCTCAAGTTTTAGCCGAATTAATCAGTGCAAAATGCTTTGAATTTCCTCTCCATGGTATTCAAGGTTGTTACAGGGTTATTGCTGGAGACAGCTACGGTTCAAGCATTGAAGTTATGCCCCAAAATCTTATTTTGATACCGGGTTCAGAGGAAGTGAATTTTGAAACAAGAGAAGTCAGCCAAGTTGGTAGTGTTCATCTAGCTTTATCTGTCTCTATTCGTCAAGAAAAAAACCAAGAAATTGGGCAATCGTGAAGGTTAGTTGACTATATTTTGCGATCGAGGCCCCTTTCAAGTGATGGAATTTTGGGTTTAAAATAAAATCTTAGTCGAATTATTGACCCCAGAAATTTGCGAACAATAGGTAAAATTTGCCCAACCTGAACCTTATGCCGCGTTTCTTAATCAAATAAAAGAAAATATGGCAGCAGTGGGATAAAATACCTCTGATTAAAAATTGTCGTGCTGGGTTATAATTTTATCTACCGATCAAAAAGTATCAACTATGAAAATAATTAACCTATTTCTATTCGGAATTACCTTATTTAACCTAACTTTACCAGCAAAAGCTAACCCAACTTTCAGCGCTCAATCTACCTGTCAATCCAGTGTAAATTCCGTGACTCAACAAATTAAAAATAAAGGAGTTTCCCATGTGACATTTGAAGTAAAAAAAGGTCTTGCTAACCAATCTAATATGGGAATTTCTCCGAAGAGAAATGATGTTTTATGGATTATTTTAGGTGCTGATAATATTAGTAATACAGAATCCTATAGAATAAAAGATATTTTATATTCCTTAGTTTTAATGAATATTTGGGCAAATAATCTAGCAAATAATTGTGGTACTATCGCAATAATATCTTTTCGATGGTATCCTACAGATTTATTTATTGATTATTATATTCAGGAAAATCCCTAAAACTAAACCAAGAGAATGTGTTGATTCACTTGCTGCAATAAGTCATGGTTATCTTGGGTCAAGTTTAATCGGTAAACTACCCAGAGCAGATTCTCAACTGTGAAATTATAGCTAATACCCATACATTTTACCCCACGAATATCCTTGATAATTTTGAGGGCTGTCTTATTCCTTTTTTTATCTTTTGAAAAGTGACAGTTTAATGATTCATATTGGTAAAGAAATGACTTATTTATTAATAACCAATTAAACCAATTTTCACTACCGACAGGGATAATTAAATTGTCTTTATTGCATTTATAAATGACAGAATTGACGCTCATAATTAATACCTCGTAATTCTAAATACTTCTCTATAATAATGGTCAAGATTAATTTTGTTTAATCGGATTTCTCGGATCAGGTTGAAGCAATATATGCTACTATTTGATTAAGATTTTTGCTATTAATTATTGAGGCAATTTATGGATAATAAAATAGGGCATTGACGCAATTTATTGTATATTTAATTAGGGCATTGATCACTTTACTGTTATATGTAATTTTAACCATGTATGCAGTAGCTAATTGCCTATACATGATGTTTTTAGCCATGTATGCAAAATAATTCGGTAATTGGTGGCAATTAGTGATCAGAATTGAGATTCTGATCACTAATAATTACGATAAAACCAAGTCGAAAACCTCCGACATCAACTTAATTGACCTATTAATATACCCAATTAAAACCCACATTAATGAGGAAAAATCGATTTTAAATAATTGTACGGGGAGCGGATTAACAAGTTAATTTGCCCTCATAAACTATCATAATAGTAGGGTGCGTCACATTGACAGCATAAAAAGGAAACCAATAACTTATCTGTGTGACGCACCAAGCTAACTATTTTCGGGGGTGCGTCAGATTTTTTCAGTTAATTATTTTAACCCCTAATTGGTCGATCTGACAGACCCTACTAACTGAAATAATCTGTTATACTCCAGTTAACTAAGAAAAATAGGATTGATAACTATGACTACTTTTGTTAATGTCAGGGAACAAGTATTACAAGAAGTTAATAAATTGCCGGATGAAAAATTGAGTTATTTATTACAGTTTATTCAGAAAATACAAGATTATTCTCCCTCAAATCATGACGCTATTATTGATCCTCTTGCTGATTTTATTGGCGGTGTAGAACAGGGAAGTTTAGCACAAAATATTGAGCAGGATTTATATGAATAATCGTTTATTTATTGATACTTGGGGATGGTTAACTCTTTATGACAAAAAAGAGTCTTTTCATCGCGGAAACTGTGAAATTTTATCAGGATTTTCTAACTAAAAAAGGAACAATTTATACAACGGATTATATTTTAGATGAAACTTTTACTTTATTTTTTAAAAGACTCAATTCTGCTCAAGCAAAAGCTGGGATGGAGTTATTATTAAAGTGTTTTGAAAATGATTATTTTAATTTGATTTTAATAGAGAATGACAGATTTAAAGCTACTTGTAAAATGCGTATTAAGTATTTAGATAAACCTTTAATTTCCTTTACAGATTTATCTTCAATGCTCGTTATGAAGGAGTTAGGAATTAGTTTAATTTTAACGGGTGACGATCACTTTAATCAAGTAGGAATGGGGTTTATTAAAGTACCTTAAAAGGCGATCGCTACCTTGTCCAAATAATTGTAAGGTATTTGTGAATTAAAAATGTTTAATCTGAAATACCCGATTAAGTAATTACAAAAATGTAACGCACGGAGCGATTTTTTAGTTAATAATCTTAAATTCTTTGGTCATAATTTTATATTTTTTTGTTGACAATTGGTTTTGTTTTTAATTATAACAAAATAAACAAGGACAATCTCAAAGATTTTTTATTTAGCGCTTATAATCAACTATTTGCTCTTAATTGTCGCGGTGCGTCAGATTTTTTAGTTAAGGATTTGAACCGATAATTTGTCGGTCTGAAACACCCTACTTTACTACTTTGCTTAATTTTTGGCGTTGCATGACTCTGAGATGAAATTGTAGGGGCAATCCCTTGTGGTTGCCCCCGAAACGCTGATAGGGTAGGGACAAGCCCTACCCCTACATTGAAAATAAATAGGGCTTGCTGAATAAGTGAACGAAAAAACAAACAGTTTTGATAAATTAATAAATAAAAAATAAGTATAATTTTTATTTATCAGATTTTATCTTTTAT